>NZ_JBXUOY010000003.1:0-62899 GCF_057196705.1 Streptomyces sp. ATLC9
TTCACACTCCGTGACTCGACACCTCGAAGCGTGGAGGACGGCCGCGTCGCACGTTCCCCGAAACAGAAGACCTCAGCAGGTCGGGTGACACGCGAGGTTAAACGCCAAGCTTAGTCAGGTCGGTATCGCTGTGGGTGGGACTGTAAAACGAGCGGTCCTGTCTCACATCCGGTGGTGACAGCCAGTCACGGGGATGGTGGCCAGGTCATCGCTCAGAAACCACAGATAGGCGTATCGCGACAGTCGTTCTCCGACCGCGGCCGACAGGTCGGCTTCTGTCCGTGAGAGGCCGGCGCCACAACCTCGGCGCCTTCGATGCGCTGCTGTCTGCTGCGGAGTACCGAGGTCAGGGCACCAGCTGCACTCTCTGTGAGACGGGGGCGCCCAGTTCTCGCGCTCTGTCACCACTGGATGTGAGACAGAGCCGAGACGACCAGGTTCGGAAAGACAACAGCTACTTACAGTCCTCGGTAGGAGCCGGGGGATCCGTCGGTCCCGCTCTACAGCACGCCGAGCAGGGCGTTGTCCTCCCACTGGTCGACGACTTCGAGGTAGCCGGCGAGGACTTTGGAGTGGGGGGCCCAGCCGCCCTGTTTGGCGATGACGATCTGGTCGTGGCCCTTGATGCGGGAGGAGGTGGCCAGGCCGCGGCGGGGGCTGTGGCCGGTGAAGCGGATCTCGATCCCGGCGCGCTGGCCGGCGCGGGTGACGATGTCGCCGATGGACTCGGGCCGCAGTCCGCTGTCCAGGACGGTGTGCCAGCGGTTGTGCAGGCGGCGCCATGCGTAGCCGTCCGGGTCGGTGAGGCCGGCGGCCTCCTTCCACGCCTGCCAGGCCCGCACCGGGCAGATCGAGGGCCGGGAGCCGTAGGGGACCGGGACGCTGCGGGGGCGGACCTTGGACACGCGCAGGTCGGCCTGGATGCCGCCGGGGGTCTCGGTGTAGTCGCGGACCCGGTTGGCGGCGAGTTCGTGCTCGCGGCCGGCGACGGCGAAGTGCATGAGGACCAGGGCGCGGTCGCGCAGGCCCATGAGGTTGTCCGGGCAGGCGGCGCTGATCTTCACCAGGTGCTCGACGAGCAGCGGCGGGGCCTGGCCGCGGCCGCGGGTCTCGCCGCGAGCCTCCATCTCCTTCACCAGCTGCTTGAGCCGGTTGCGGGCGAGGCGGGCGACGCCGTCCTCCAGGCGTACGCCGTGCTCGGCACGGGCGGAGACCACGGTGCCGGACAGGCGGCGGTCGATGGTGGAGGGCGCGGTGCACGTTCCCTTCCTGCCGCCGGGCTGGGTCCACAGCCACTCGACGAACATCACCAGCGTGCCCGGGGTGACGGCGAGCACGGGCACGCCGGAGGCGTTGCAGAACTTCGTCCAGCTCGCCCAGTCCTGGGCGTAGCTTCTGCGGGTGCTCGCCGGACGGCCGTCGGCGACGGTGCGCACGGCCTGGTGGTCGATGTGCTCCAGCGCGGCCCGGGTCGCGGGGTCGTACTCCTGCGGCCGGGCCGGCGCGGCCGGGATGACGACCGGCTCGACCGCTCTCTGACCATCTGACATGACCCACCCCGTTCGCCGGATTTGAAGCGCTTCTCTAGATCCCGGATATGGGGAGCTTATCCGGGATCCACGATCCATGGTCGACTCGTGGGGTCAAGGAAGGGGTGGGACCGGTGGCAGCCTCAGTCCGGCCGGTTCGGGGCGACCTGGTCTCGCCATCCGCCCTCTGCCGCCCTAGAAATACAAGGGTTTCCAAGGATTGCTAGGAGTGTCCTGGATGGCTAGCCTGACGGTATGACAGACACCGTGACCACCAACCGCTGCTACTGCGGCTGCCAGACCGTCATTGGCTACGGGCGCACCTTCGCCGCCGGTCATGACAAGATCGCCGAAGCCGCCTACCTCGCCGTCCATCACAACGGCTCCGTCGCCGAACTCCTCAGGAGCCAGGGCTACGGCCCCGACAACCCCGTCACCGACGCAGCCGTCGAAGCGGGCGCATGGAAGAAGTGCGACCACTGCGATTACAAGGGTGCGCCCGGGAGCATCCGCAACCACATGGCCAAGGTGCAGAAGGCCGAGAACACCCAGCGAGCGTCCCTGGAGAAGTCCGTTCGCGCGCTCGGCGGAACCTGGGACCCCAGCCGCGGAATGCAGACCCTGCGAGACGCCGGTTACCACCCCTCCGAGAAGTACATCCGAGAGGTGTACCGACGACTGGCGGCCAGCGGCCTGCTGGAGAAGGTGGATGAGCACCGGGCCATCTACTTCGTCATCAAGGAGTAGGGCCAGGCCTCCTGTCGCGGTGTCAGCAGTCGTGCCACTCGGCGCCCCGGTCGCCGGGCGCGAACTCCACCACCAGGTGGTCCGGGGGCCACCCCTTCCCCTTCGGCTCCACCTCGGCTACCGGACCCGTATCAGGATCGCCTGCTCGCCCACGCCCGGGACCCTGCGGGCCCGGGGTGAAGTCCGGCCGCCCCGGGAGCGAGGGCACCGAGGCAGCCACGGGAGGAGGCCCGGTGACATCGCGGTGCGGGGTCACCGGCTTGACCCCGATCTTTCCGACTCGCTCTCGTCGGGCCGGAGAGATGGGGGATACCTCAATCATCACGTGACGATTGACGCGGGAGTCGATACCGTGTCCGCGTAAGCGTCACGTGACGATTGATTGAGGAGGTCGCCATGGTGATGTGCCCGGTGTGCGGCGGGGTACTGCCCGCGCAGCGCGGCCCCCGCGCCCGGCGCTACTGCTCGCGTGCCTGCCAGGCCAAGGCGTACCGAGCTCGTCAGCGGCAGGGCCAGGAGCACCGAACCGCCCCTGAGGATGAGCGGAAGCTGGTGGAAGCGTACGCAGGGGTGCCCGCGACGGAACTCGCCGACAACCTGGCGGCCGCCGCCAGACGGTTGGCCGGAGCCCTGACAGCCGGAGAGCCCGCCAGTGCCTCCGACCTGAAAGCCGTGACGCGGATCCCGGCTGTTCTGGCGGATCGCGCCCGGCAAGTGGTCCGGGCCGAGGGTCCCCGGTCCGGCAGCCCGGACCACCCTGGGGCCCCAGCCGTCGATGTCGGCCCGGATTCACGCGCGGCGCAGGCTGGCCGATCCCGCGGTTCCCGGTCCAGAAGTCGGCCGACCGAGGAGGAATCACAGCGCACCGCAGTGCGGTCTCCGTTTCCCCAAGCATCACGTGACGATTCGGTAGCACCGCCCCCGGAACCCACCGGGGCACCACGGGACGACACACCCGCGAAGGCGGCACCGGCACGGCGCAAGCGGCTGTCGCAGAAGGCAGCTCGCTCTGTCGCCGACAGCGCCCGTCTGGCCAAGAACGCGAACCACCGCGACAACCATCGGTGGGATCTGATCGCCGAGGACGGCACGGTCCTGGGATACGTGGAACCGTCGTACGGCGGGACCGGCCGGACCGGACGCAACGGCTGGAACTACCGCCTCGCCGATTCCTTCGCGGTGAGCGGACCGTACCGGACGCGCGAGGAGTCCGCCGTGCAGTGCGCGCTGGCCTGGATGCGCGTCGCCACCGCTCCGGTGCGGCGCACCCTCACCGGCGATTGAGCCATATCTCAGCCCCCGGAGAAGCAGTCGGGACAGAAGGTCTTGTGGACGGGCGCTTCTGACCCGTCCCCTCGCGATTGGCTGGACGGCCTTCAGATTGGCGGCGCAGGAAGTGCGATGCCCCAGCCCTGGCTGGGGGCATCGTCTCAGCGAGAGTCTCCCTCCTGGGCCGTCTCGGCTGTCTCCTCCGGGGAACGCCTCGCAGGCGGCTGATCGTCGTCACGCTTGCGGAACTTGGTGATGCCCCAAGCTCCGGTGGCGATGGTGAGGGTGGCGCCGAGGCTGCCGACGAACTCGGGCAGCGCATCTCGAATGATTGCTTCCATGAAGAACGAAGGCCCGCCGAGGACCCCGCTGCGAGCCGCCTTCTTCCTGATCGAAGGGTTCGATAACGCCCCACACTGCCGTCTTCTCCCGGGGCCTGGAGGCGCGCACTCACCGCATCTCGGCCAGGACGGCGAACCAGCCGAGAGGTGAGTGGTGTCGGCATGTAGTGAGCAGGACGAGTATGCCGTCCGAGTGCCGACGGCCAGCGCGAAGTTGATGTCCCCGGCCTGCCTGCGGTAGAGGGGCGTGCTCCAGTTCCGAGGCTGGTCTACAGCAAGGTGTCTCCCATGCCCTTGAGAGCGGAATCCAGTGAGAAGCGGGGCTTCCGGTCCGCTGTGGCCTGCGGCCAGCGCACCCCCGCGGCAGCGAGGTCGTCCAGCGTGGCGATGCCGCCGGCGAGGATGGAATCCAGGGTCTCGGCCTGTTTGGGTTCGAGGCCGACCAGGCGGGTCAGGACGGAGAGCAGGTCGAGGAACTCGCCGGTCCAGTCCGGGTCCCACGCCGTGGCGTTGATGTCGTCGAGCGGTGAGCCGCGGCGCCCGCCGGGTTCCTTCTTGCGATAGTCGAACCATGACTTGATGATGTTGCGGCCGCCGACCGCGTAGTCCCACACCTGGCGGGTGACCGGTCCGAACTCCCCATCGCCCACGAGGATGGTCTGTCGGTCTTCGTCGTAGGCCAGTGTCTCCGGCAGGGCTGTGACGGGCTTCTGGCTGAGCGGGCGCTGCGGACTGCCCATCGGCAACCGCACATCGCCTACGGGCCGTCCCTCGCCGGTGAAGCACTGCCCGTAGGTGTGCAGCCAGAGTGCCTGACGGCCGAGGTCGACCGCCTCCGCCCAGAGCTCCGCGTCCGTCGTGACGGGGATGCGCACGCCGGGTGTGGTCAGTTCGTCGGCGAAGGCCTCGGTGAACGCCGGGTGGGCGACGATGCCGGCGACGTACGCGAGAACGTCTTCCGGGGCGACCGTGGTGCCGAGGAGAGTGGTGAGCGCCGAGGTCAGTCCCGGCGCGAGGTTGGGGACGCCGTCCGGGTGGAGGAACGGGAGAGTCCGGCCACCTTCAGAGCCCTTGAAGTAATGGAAGTCCGGGATCAGGGCGGAGAACACCACACCCGGGCCGGATCGTATGCTTTTTCGGTTTTGCTCGACGGTGAAGACCTGCCCCGGTATGCGCGCAGCCCAGAGGTCACGGCGGGGCATGTCCATCACGCGGGGGTCGGCGACCACCCACTGTCGGTCGAAGGACCGGTAGCCGACCCGTGCGAGGGCTGGTGTGGTCACGGTTTCGCTGAGAATCGGCTTCTCTGGGGTGGAACAGGTGTCGTTGCCCGGGAGCGCGGGCTTGGTCTTCTGCAGATTGGCGTCGCGGCCCTCCTTGAAGAGCCGTGCTTTGTGCTGACGGTCGCCTTCACCGATCAGCGTGGCCCACCGCCGCTCGAGGACGCTGTGGCTGGGCGCGTACACCCACCCGCGGGTGGGGAACACCCCTGGTGAGTACCAGGGGAGGAGGTTGTCGAGGGCTGGATAGTCGTCCCACTGGCTGGTGCTCGCCGGCGTGAGCGGGGCGGTCCAGTCGGTGCGGCAGTCGCGCCAGCCGTCATCGTCGAGCCGGGTGGCGGCCAGGGTGGCGAACTTGTCGGCGCGGCGCCCGGCCAGAGCGCGGTGGCGGATGCGGGCCGGTGTGGTGTTGTCGGTGTCGGCGCGGCGCACGAAGATCCCGATGGCCAGGGGCTGGCGCACGCCGGGGAAGATCCGGGTCGGTATGTCGGGGGTCTGGCCTTCCGGGGTGCAGTCGATGATCCACCCTTCGGAGGCGTAGCGGCGCAGGTAGGCGCGCATGCCCTCGAAGGCGGGCCCGGTGAGGTAGCCGGAGGTGGTGATGAAGGCGATGACGCCGAGGTCACCGTCCTCAGTGGCGGGAGTCGATTCCCAAACCTTCCAGGTGGCCCAGCGCCAGAAGAAGACGTACAGGTTCTTCAGCTTGGCCTTGAACCGGCTCATCCCGGGGACGATCCAGTCGTCCAGGATGGCCTTGTTGCCCTTCTTGTTCCTCAGCTCCAGGCCGCCGTTCTCGACCCAGCCACCGGCGCCGTTGGCGAGCTCGGCGTAGGGCGGGTTGCCTATGACAACGGTGACGTTCGCCCGGGCCTTGATCTCGTTGGCCCTGCGGCGGGAGGCCGCGATGAGCTGGAGAGCGGACCTGAGCTGGGTCTCGGCCGCGTGAGGATCGTCGAGGGTGTCGGTGACGAACAGCTTGAGCCCGCCGTCCGGCGGCACGGCCTGGTAGCGGTTGAGCTGTTCGGCGGCCCTCAGCTCGGCCACCGCGTACGGGCCCATCTGCAGCTCGAATCCGGCGACGCGTTCGGCGGCCCGGGTGACCGCGCCGGAGACGGCGCCCGGGCCGTCGTGGGCGGCGGCGTTCGCCGCGATCCGTTCGAGGACCGCGTGCAGATAGGTTCCCGTGCCCATGGCCGGGTCGACGGTGAACACCCCGGGATCGGCGAAGCCCCGCTGCTTGCCGAGTCGGGTGACGAGGACGTCGTCGGTGAGCCGGACCATCTGCTCGACGACCTCGACCGGCGTGTAGTACGAACCGGACCGCTTGCGCAGCTCGGGGTCGTACTCCTCGAGGAAGTGCTCGTACAGGTGCAGGTAGGTGTCGCGGCCACCGCGGCGGACGCGGGCCCAGTCGACGGCGTCGACGGTGCGGGCCATCAGGTCGAGGGTGACCCGGAAGTCCCGGGCCACGTCGTCGGTGAGGAGTTGGAGCGCGCGTCCCATCAGGGAGTGGTCGGCACGGAGCTTCTCGCCGATGACGTACAGAGACTCGCCGAAGACGGTGATGCCCTCGGTACGGGCCAGCAGCAGGGCGAACGTCACGGTCTGCGCGTATCCGTCGGCGAACGTCGCCTCGTCCGCGTGGGGGAACAGCATCGCCCGCCACTCGGCGGCCAGGCCGAGGAAGGGCTGCAGGCGCTTGTCGGCGCCGCCCCGCACGGCCGTGTGCTCGGCCGCGAGCTGGTCCAGCACCTCTCCGCGCAGCAGCCTCGTCATCCGGGCGATGGCAGTCACCAGACCGCCGACCGCGGTGATCGGTGCCGGCTTCCAGATGAGGAAGTCCGCCAGCAGCGCCTCGAACTCCGCCGGAGCGGTCACCTTGCCGTCGTAGAGGTCGCCCGTGAAGTACACCGTGCGCCGGTGCTCACCGTCCTGGTACAGGCGCCACTCGGTGCCGTTGGTGTACAGCAGGTTCGGCAGGTCCCGCTGCCGTTCCCACTGCACCTTGTCGTGGCCGCGTAACGCAGCCGGGGTGACGGCCTTGCCGGGGGCCTTCACCTCGACATAGCCGGTGATCGCCCCGTCGATGCTGACCCCGTAGTCCGGCCGCACCCGCCGTTCGGTGTCGCGCACCTCGTCGTGGAATACGGCCTGGACGCCGAGCTCAGGTCCGGCCGTCCGCAGCAGGTTCTCCAGCGGCGTGCGTATCGCGGCCTCGGGCTCCCCCGGCCCGGCCAGCTTCTTCGCGCACTCCCTGCCGAACACCTTGACGGCACCGGCAAGCCAACGCGGTATCTCTCCCACAGAGCCCCCAATCGAACAGAAAATGATCATGTCAGATCAGAGGCTCGGAGTTAATAGCCCGTCAGGAGAGTGGACAAGACGGAGAGTTGATGCTCCAGCCTTGATGGAACACGTGCCGGGAAGCTCGGTCGCGTACAAGGTGGTCAACGCGGCCGTCGGCGTACAGCGCACTGAACGCTGCCACAGCCGGTGCGAGCAATCCGAGCCCGGCGGAGGTCGAGCGCGATTGTGGCGGTGCCCCCCGGCCGACAAGCCAGGAGACACCGCCACGGAGGTTTCTGTGGCCTTTGGCTACCGGGACAGCCGCAGATGCCAGCCGCCGGCGGCGTCGTCCCGGTCCAGGGCGGGGGTGTAGGTCGCGGGGGCGGGGCGTCCGGCGCTCTCCCAGTCGGCGAGCCAGCCCTGGAGCGCGGCCAGGGACGGGGAGTCGGGGGCGTCGGCGGTGATCGTGCCGTCGGGCTGGACGACGGCGGCCGTGGTCGGTGTGGAGTGGCCCAGAGCCAGGGTGTCGGCGGTGAGGCCGGCCACGGTCAGATGCGGGCCGCCGGTGGTGGCCGTGAAGACCCTCCAGCTCGCCCAGTCGATCGGCTCTGCCTGGTAGGGCTCGGTGTGCGCGTTCTTCAGCAGCCGCTCCAAGTTGGTGCGGGCGCCGCCGTGCAGCCAGTCGTCCTCCTCACGCCAGGCGACGGAGACCCAGGACAGGGCGGGGAGGCGGTTCTCCCAGTCCACCCAGCGCAGCGGGACATCGGAGTCGGCGTACGGGGAGGAGTCGGTTTCGATGTAGCCGCCGCGGAAGACGGCCGTTACCTGCGGCTGCCCGCCGGAGAGAGCGATCTTCGCCACGACGGTGAGTTTGGGGACGTCGGCGATCGGCAGCGGAGCCACGATCACGGCGTGGTCGGCGAGCTGTTCCGTCCAGGCGTAGGGCAACAGGGGCGGGGTGCACCAGGCCACCAGCCGGTCGTACGGGGCGGGCTCGGGGTGTCCGGCGGTGCCGTCGGCGGTGTGGCAGCGGATGTTGGTCAGGCCGCGGTGGTGGTGCAGGAGGTTGGCCCAGCGGGTCATGTAGGGATCGACGTCGAGGCTGGTGACCTGTCCGCTGTCGCCGACGAGGTGGGACAGCAGGGCTCCGGAGTAGCCCGAGCCGGTGCCGATCTCCAGGATGCGCATACCCTCGGCGACGCCCAGGGTGGTCAGCTCGCGGTGGATCGCGGCGGGGTTGGACCGGTTGTCGGTGGGGCCGCGGTCGGCGTTGTGGGTGTAGTAGCGCTCGGGGACGGCTTCGGCGGCGTCGGCGACGGGAATCACGGCAAGACTCCTTGCACAGGGCGGACTTGTGTTCTGTCAACTGCTCCGGGCGGGTGAAGGACACGGCACCCGGCGGCATCGGGGCTACAGACGCAGGGCGGTGTAGTGGTGCCAGCCGGCCGCCGTGTACTCGCCGACCGGGCCGTGGCCGGGCAGGTCGGCCCACGCGTGGTACTCCACCGGCGGCGGGGTGAACCGCACGCCCAGGCACCAGTTGAGGCGGCGGCCGAGCAGCGCGGCAGCCAGGGTTGCGCCGAGGCTGGTCTCCAGGCAGGCGACGCGGCCGGGCCACCGGCGGCCGGTGTGCCGTACGGCCGCGACCAGGTCCTCGGCGCGCGTCGGCGTCAGCGGGCGGCGACCGATGCGGCGTGCGGTGCGGACGGCGGCCGTGGCGCAGCGAAAGGGCAGCCGGAGCAGGATCAAGGCCAGGGCGATGCCGGCAGCGGCTGCCAGGCGCTCGGGCGGAGTGCCGGCGCGGGCGGTGGACCACGCCTCGGTGCTGGTCACCGGCGCCACCTCCACGCACGGGGCCGGGGCAGGGAGGCGACGGTGAGCCCGGCGGCGGTGAGGGCGCCGGCGACCGCCCGCACGTCCCGATGAGCCTGGTGGGGCGGCAGGCCGTAGCGGGTGGCGTAGGCGGCGGCGGCCTGTTCCATGGTCTGGCTCGAGCACAGCAGCAGCACCGCGGCGGTGGCCGTCGGGGTCAGGTGTGTCCACCGGCCGGTGTGCTCGTCCAGGATCGCCCCGCCCTCGTCGGTGAGCACCGGATGGGTGCCTTCACGCAACGCCCACACGGTCGGTCACCTCCCACCAGGAGCCGGTTTCCGTCGCGGTGTCGAGTTGCCGCAGCCACACCTCGACGGCGACCGCCAGGTGCAGCGCAGCCTGGGCGACCGGCTGCCCGGCCGCCGCGCGGTCCAGCAGTGCCAAGACAGGCCCAGGGGTGATCAGGCCGAGCGCGGCCAGCCGCGAGGAGGCCCCCAGCAACTCCCGCAGGACGGGGGGCGTTGCGTTGCAGGCCCGCGTACGCCACGGCGTTGAACCCGCCCTTGGTGGTGCGGGCCAGCACGAAGTCGGGCAGCACGCCGCGGCCGGTGAACGCGGCGGCCAGCAGCTGCTTGTACCGAGTGGGGGCGCCGCGCTGGTCGGCGGGGACGGCGAGCGCGGCGCGCAGCACCTCGTTGTCCAGGTAGGGGGCAGCCAGGTCGATGCCGTATCCAGCGGTGATCTGCCGACATCCGCAGGTGTCGGCCCTGTTCTCGTATAGCTACGGCCAGGTGGCGTGTAGCTCTGAGTAACCGCTCTGGGCTCCGACATGACTCGGCGTGAATGCGGTCTGTTGCGGAGCGAGGGTGATCTTTAGGCTCTGCTCATGTCGAAGCAGAAGCGGGGCAGGAAGCACCGAACGCCGCAGAAGCGGGTCCCAGGCCGCTCCCCGGTGCCGCGTCCGCGCGGGGCGATCGCGGTGTTGCCGGGCGGCGGGCTGCCGCTGCGGGGGAGCATGGACCACACGGCGCGGATGCTGGAGCACGCGAAGCCGGACCAGCTGGTGGAACTGGTGCTGCCGTACCTGTGGGTGGCCCTCGCCGACGGCCGCGTCCCGGCGAACGTGTGCGTGGACGCCTGCATGACGCTGCGCAACGCCTACGGCCAGCTCGGCGTGCGGGCCGAACTGCTACCGGTCGACCTGGCCGTTCAACACAAGGACGGAGGCGGCACCCGCTACGGATCGCTCACCCCGAGCTGGACGGGCACTTCGTGGAACGGGCACTGCGTGCTGGTGCTGCCCGACTCCGAGCGGTTCGTGGACGCCACGGTGGAGCAGTTCGACGAGGTCCGTGAGATCGGAATGGGCCCGATGATCGGCAAGGTGGCCTTGACGATCGACGGTACACAGGACTCGCCGATGGAGCCGGGGGCGCAGGTCGTGCTCCGGCGCGGGGACCTGCTGCTGACGTACACGGTCGCCGGACCGGAGGCGCTGGCCTCCATCGTGGAACACCCCGAAGCGGTGGCCCACGCCGACGGTCACCGGCGCACCGGGGTGAACGTCGCCTCCTTCACCCTGGTCGCCTTGCGCGGTGAGGGGGTGCGTGGCCGGGCGATGCAGGCCCCCTATCCGAGGCTGCGGGCCCTGCTGCGGGCGGTCGGGGATGCCCCGTACGAGGCTGACGAGGCCGGGGATGTGCGGTTCTGCCTGCCCGATGAGGCCGGCCGGGAGCGGTGGCTGCGCCTGGACGAAATCCCGCTGCCGCCGACCACCCCGGCCGCGTGGCCGCGTCCGTAGAGGCGTCAGCCGAGATACGTCCGAATGGGATGGCAGGCCCCCGGCGGTGTGATCGCCGGGGGCCTCGTGTTCCGCGGTCCGTCAGGTCACGAGGCCGGAGCCGCGGGCGGAAGTTCGGCGTCGAGCCAGGTGATGAAGGCGAGCGCGGAGCCGCCGAAGTACTCGCGTACGCGGGCCTGGATAGCGCGCAGCTCGTGGCCGGGGACGAAGTCGTGGGTGGTGGTCTCGCCGCAGCCGCACGCGCAGTCTCGGGTACGGAAGGGCAGTTCCTCGGGCAGGTCGCCGTACTTGACGCTGTTGCGGGAGTCGTTGGCGAGCGGGTCGGGCTGGTTGATGTACCGGTCGTACATCGGGTGTCCGGGGCCGAGGAGGTCGGCTTCCAGGGCCTTCTTCCGGCCGCGGTCGGTGTCGTGCTCGGTGACGGCTCTGATCTCGGCGACGGCGCGGACCAGGCCCTGGCCTGTATCGGTGATGAGGACGAACCGCTCGCGGCTCACGATGCGCATGTCGAGCCGCCACACGCCGCGGCCGGCTTCCAGGGCCTCGGCCTCGGTCATGCGCGGGAAGTAGCCGATCGCCTGGTGTGAATGTCCGTAGTCGTGTGCACGGGTGAGCTGGGGGTTCACCGTGATGGGCAGGGGACTGTGCATCCTCCGGACATCCCGGAGTCGCCTGCACTACGGTCGTTTTGGCCGTAGTCGTGTGCGCGACGAGGGGGCTTCCGGATGGGAGATGGGTCGGTGGCCGAGCGCGGGGTACTGACCGCGCCCGACGAGGTCTGGGATAGGGCGGTGGAAAGGCCCGAAGAGGTCGTTCAGGTCGGCGAAGCACTCGCTGTCAAAATCCTCGAAGTCGACCCCATCCGGCGCCGGATCGCACTGTCACACAAACAGGCGCTCGCCGTCGCTCCGGAGAGGCACCGTCATCCCTGACGAGGAAGTCGACTCGATACAGCCGCATAGCGGGCGTGCAGAGGACTGCAGACATCAGCGCAGACGACTACGGAATCCGACACTGGTCGTCTGCGGCGGTCGCAGGGGATCATGACGGCAAGCCGCTGTCTCATAAAGGGGAGGAACCCGTCGATGTCCCGCAAGTCTCCGGCCCGCAGGCTGTTGCCCGGGCCCGAACGCGACAAGGTGGCCGCCGAGCTGAAGGCGAGGTACGACGTGGGCACCTCGATCCGGGCGCTCGCGGAGGACACCGGTCGCTCCTACGGCGGCGTGCACCGGCTCCTGGCCGACGCCGGGGTGACCTTCCGCTCGCGCGGCGGCGCAATGCGCGGCGACGCAGCTTCGTGATTCCCCTGCCGCCGCACCGCACCAAGGGCGGTGTCCTGCTCGGCGCCAGCGGTCCAGGGGACGAAGGCCCCTTCGGGCTATGGGGCGGTGCGGACCCAGAAGGGGAGGAGGGGCCCGGCGGCGGCAGCATCGGCCGGACGTCGTCGCGCCGCCGGGCGCGTCCAGTCTCGCCTACGCGCTCGGAGTGACCTCGCCGAGGGCTGCTTCGGCGGCTTTCCGCATCGCAGCCACGGGTGCCGGGGTGCGGCCGGTTTGGAGCTCGACCTGCCGGGCGGCCTGGTGCAGGAGCATGGGCAGGCCGCCGATGACGGTGCTGCCGGCGCGCCGGGCAGCCCCGGCGAGCGGGGTGGGCCAGGGCCGGTAGACCACGTCGAGCAGGACGTTTTCCGCCGCTGGCCACTGGAGCGCGAGCGGATCGGCGGCGCCGGGCGGCAGCGCGGAGACGACCAGTCCCGCCTGAAGGTGCCGGGCGGCCTCGTGCCATGGCCGGATACGCAGGCCGATCCCGATGCGCTCGGCCGCGCACGCCAGTTCGCCCGTGCGGGTCGCGTCGCGGGCGACGGCGGTCACCTCGCGGCAGCCGAGGGCGTTCAGGACGGCCAGGGCTGTGGCGGCGGTCGCGCCCGCTCCGAGCACGCACGCCGATTCCACCCGGGTGATCGCGGCGTCGAGGAGGGCCTGGAGCATGCCGTCGACGTCGGTGTTCTCGCCGATGAGCCGGCCGCCGCGGACGGTGACGGTGTTGGCGGTGCCGGTGGCCTTCACCGTGGGCGAGACCTCGTCGAGCAGGGGGACGGCGGTGCGCTTGAGCGGCATGGTCAGCGACAGCCCCGCCCAGGTCTCGTCCAGGCCGGCGAGGAAGGAGGCTAGCTTCTCGGGGGTGCAGTCGATGGCGCGGTAGCTCCAGTCCAGGCCGAGTGCCTGGTAGGCGGCTTGGTGCAGCACCGGGGACAGGGCCTGGCCGATCGGGGAGCCGAGCACGGCGAGCTGCTTCATCACGCTCCTACGTGGGGAGTTCGTCGTCGGCGAAGGCGCCGCCCATGAAGCGGTCGGCCAGCGGGCCGGTCTCGGGGTGCTGGTCGGCGCTGTCGGCCGGCTGGTAGCCGAGGGCGTCCCAGCCGGTGCGCGGCCACCATGACTCGTGGTTGGCGGAGGTGCCGTACACGGTGAGGAACGGGCCGGTCAGGGGCCGGGTGGCGGCGTTGTAGAACAGGGTGGTGGCGTCGCGGGGGCTGAGCCAGGTCGCCCGGTGGCGGGGTTCGGTGGGGCTGTTGCGGTAGCTGCCGATGCGGACGGCGACGACCTGCACGTTGGTCTTGTGGGCGTAAGGGCCTCGGCGGTGACCTTGGATACGGCGTAGAAGCTGTCCGGCGCCAGCGGCGCCGGTCCGTCGGCGGGGTTCAGGCCGGTGACGTGGTGGCTGCTGGCCAGCACCACGCGCGGTACCCGCTGGCGGCGGGCGGCCTCCAGCACGTGGTGGGTGCCGGTGATGTTGTGCCCCGCCATGTCGGCGAACGGCCCCTCCTGGGTGATCCCCGCGAGGTGCACGACGGCGGATATCCCGGCGGCGGCCTTCTCGATGGCGTCGAGGTCGCGCAGGTCGGCCTGGACGAACTCGGCGCCCGCGGGCGGCCCGGCGTGCGGGGGCCGCTGGTCGAGCAGCCGCAGCGGTATCCCGTGGGCGGCGAGGTCGGCCGCCAGCCGGGTCCCGATGGCTCCGGCCGCGCCCGTGATCAGCAGCGTCACGGCCGGTGGTGAAGCATCGACGCCACGCCCTCGTCGCTCACCTCGTACGCGATGCCCCGCAGGACGGCGACGGGGGCGCCGCGTCCGCGCTGGCCGAGGATGATCCCGGCCGCCGCAGCGATGAGGTCGGTGAACGTCTCCTCCTGCCGTTTGCTGCCGTGCTCCGTCGTCCGCAGCGGCGCGACGCCGGCCGCGCCGATGGAGATGACGGTGGCTCCGCGACGGTCGGCGCGTCCGTCGGAGTCCGCGATCACCACGGCGACGGTTGTGCCGGTGTAGGTGATCAGGGCGTCGCGCAGGGCGCGGGCGGAGGCGTCCGGGTCCACGGGCAGCAGCCAGGCACCTTCGGTGCCGGCGCGGTCGATCCCGGCGGAGGTCAGCTGGTAGCCGAGGGTGTGCCGGGCGATGATGGGGCCCTTCTCGGTGGCCAGGAAGTAGTTGCTGCCGCTGGCGTCCAAGATCAGTTGCACGATCTCGGCGGGCTTGCCCGTCTTGGCGGACAGTTCCAGGGCTTCGGGGCCGGGGGTGACGCTGGCGAGGTCGACGTACCGCTTCTCCGCGATGCTCACGACCTTGGAGGCCACTACCACCACATCCCCGTCGCGCAGTTCGGTGCCGGTGCGGGCGAGGACGTCGGTGATGGTGCCCGCCAGGTCGTCGCCTGGCTGGAGCTCGGGGAAGGGCTCCAGGGCGAAGGCGGAGAAGCCGGAGGTCGGGGCGGCGGTCATCGGCGGGCTCCTGCTGGGGTGAGGACGGCGGCGTGCAGGCGGGCGTGCGCGGCGGCGAGCGTCTCGGCCCGCTGCCGGGTGGTGGCGTGCTGCCCGCTGGTGAGCCAGTCGGTCACGCGCCTCAGGTAGTGCGGCCACAGCCGACGGGCCGCGTCGGGCGCAGGCGCGCCGGAGTTGACGGCGTGCCAGGCGTCCGCGGCGGGCAGCGGCCACGGGTGTTCATCGTATCCGCCGGGGTGTGGGCCAAAGCTGTCCAGCGCGGTGAGCATGGCCTGAAGACGGGCGGGCTCGACCATGCGGTCAGCAGCGCGGTAGAGCGCTGGTCCGCCGCCCGGCGGTGCCGGCGGCGGGGTCCACGGCGCGGTCAGGTGCAGCAGGACGGGGACGGCCTGGTGGTAGATGGCCGCCAGGTGGGGGAAGGACCCGGCGTGCTGCTTGGGCCCGTCGAACCGTACGGAGGCGATGGGCCCGACTGTGGCGGCGGTCAGCAGCAGGAACGCGTCGATGCCGTAGCCGTCCACGCACGCCGCCACCTCCGCGGGTAGAGCCCGGGCGGCGTCGAGGACGGCGTCCAGGGCGGCACGGGAGAGGGCGAGGTCCCCGGCGAGTGGCTGGGGAACGTCGTGGCCGGTGGTGGCGGCGATCAGCGGCCGGGCAAGGTGGTTGGTGAGGTTGGCCTCGTCCCAGTGCCGTGGGTAGTCGGCGATGGCCAGGGCTGCCCCGTCGCGTACGCGGTCCAGCAGCGCGGTGTAGACGGCGGGGTCGGGGCCCCGGGTGTCGGTGTCCGCGATCAGCACCGCGTCGGCGTCGGAGAGGTCTGGGCGGCGGGCGGCGGCCAGGATCTGGGCGCCCTTGCCCCGCACCAGCCCGGTCAGCGGCACCTTCGCCGCCCGCGTGCCGGTGGCGGCGAAGCATTCGGAGGTGTCCGGGGTGTCGGAGGAGTCGGCGTGCACGATGACCGACCGGTGCTCGGCGAGCGCGGTGTCGACGGCGGCGGTGACGGCGGCGATGGTGGCCGGCTCGTTGCGGCTGGGCAGGATCGCGGCGGTATTCATCCGGTCTCGGCCTCCTTGGCCAGCAGGTCGGCGGCCGTGGCGGGGCCGGGGGCGTGCAGGTAGTCGAACCGGCAGTCGGCGAGCCAGGTGATGAGGTGGCTTCGCCAGCGGGCCAGGGCGGGGGTGTCCAGCGGCCACATCGGCCCGTACGGCACCCCCCTCACGCCGGTGAGGGGGGTGGGCAGGCCGGAGATGTAGCGGCCCAGCATCTCGTGCAGCCGCAGCCGCTCGTTCACCGACAGCGGCACCGCGGGCGTCAGCGAGGCCGCCTCCAGCGCCGGGTGGACGGCCACGCGCACAACCCGGGCCAGCGGGGCCGGGCCGGCGGCGAACGGCTCCAGTGCCCACAGGGGTTTCGGCGCGAGCGGCCGGGCCGGGTCGCGGACGGCGGCGGTGGGCTTGCCCGGCCACACCGCCACCGTGCCGTCATCGCTCTCGCCGAGGACGACCAGGTCGTCCCCGGCATGCGTCCAGCCCCGCTCCGCGAGGGAGAGCGCGGTGGACGTCTTGCCCGCGCCCTTCGCGCCGAGCAGCACCACCGCCCGCCCGTCGGGCGCGATCAGGGCGGTGGCGTGCACGGTGATCTTGAGCTGCTGCTGGCGGGCGCGTTCGAGCGCGGTGTAGGCGACGTACGCGAGCGTGTCCGAGGCGGCCACGTCTGCCGGCAGACGGAGGCGCACGGTGTCCCCCGCGACGGTGACGGCCGCGGCCCCCGTAGTGACCTCGACATCCGCCGCACCCGTCGCGGAGCCTGCCGTCAGGGTCCAGCCGCCGGGCAGGGCCCGATCAGCTGCCCGCGCGGCCGTGGTGTCCAAGCGCTCGGGCAGGGCGAGGCGGGCTAAGACGTGGCCGGTGACGAGCCGGTGCACGCTCATCCGGCCGCCCGCTCCAGATCGGCCAGCAGCTCCTCGACCGGCGCGACGGCGGGCAAGTACCGGCCGGCCAGCAGGTCCTCCATCCAGTCTGTCCGGGACAGCGTGGCCCGCACCAGCTCCTCGGCCGCCCCGGGGGGCGCCTGGTTGACCGTGGTGATCTCGATCGAGGCGGGCTCGTCGTACGGGGCGCCGTTGCGCCACAGCAGCGCGATACGGCACGGCCCGAACTCGGCGGCCACCGCGCGGGCGGCGGTATCGGCGAGCCAGCCGCCGACCTTGCCGACGTGGTAGGCCGGGTTCTTCCCGAACGTCGCCTCGTTCCCGGCCAGGTGGGCGCCGCTGATCACGCCGGTGCGGGCGTTGCCCCGACCCACGAGGCCGTCCTCGCCGTAGTCGACGGCCGACCCCGACAGCGTGAAGTACTGCCCGGAGATGGGGCCGGTGCGGGAGTTGCGGGTGTTGCACACCACCGTCACCCGGCCCGCCAGCCGCTGGGCAAGCAGCTCGGTCAGTTCACCGGCGGCGGCGGTGACCGCGTCGGCGAACTCGGCGGAGCTGGTCAGGTGACCGGCCAGGGCGGGCACGCACACCGTCACCGTCCAGGTCGCGCCGTCGCGGACGGCGAGGGCCTTGATGTCACTACCCGCCCACGACAAGCGGCGGAACCATGCCTCGGCCAGCAGCACCACGGTCTCCGTGGCCGTCCTCGGGGCGGAGCCGACGAGGTAGGCGGTGTCGTTGGAGAACGCGGCTCGCCGCTCGGGCAGATCGTCCAGGGAGCGGGGGGCGAACCAGTGGGGGAACTTGGAGGAGTCGGTCGTCTCGTGCCGGATCTCCAGCTTCACCCGGTCGAAGCCCGGCAGGGCGGTACGCAGGTGGTCGACGGCCGCCTGCTCCAGGATCTCCCGCACCGGCAGCGGGCGGCCGGCGAAGCTGGTGGAGATCCGGCCGCCGAAGACGACCCGCAGCGGCCGGTCGTAGACGCCGTCGGCGTCGGTGAACGCGGCCCGGCCGCCGAGGACGGCGACCTTGTCCAGGTTGTGGTGCAGCACCGCCCCCGCCACGTCCAGGCAGTGCCGGCTGTAGCGGATGGAGGCGAGTTCGGCGATGCCGTCGGCGAGGGTGTCGGGGTGGCCGATGCCCTTGCGTTCGACGACCTCGACGGGCAGTTCATGCGGCAGCGGCGTGCGCAGCGCGGACAACGCGGGCGTCGCGGTAGACACGGTCGATGACCTCCAGCGGGCGCCGCAGCGCCGTCAGCGGGAACAGGCAGGGGTTGGCTAGGCGCCCGTCGGCGGCGTCCAGGACCGCGGCGTACATCGCGCGCCGCAGCTCCTCGTGCGTGGGGGCGGCGGAGATCTCGCCGAGTCCGGCTTCGAGGTTCCGGCCTCGCACCTCAAGGCGGCGCCCGTCGGCGAGGTGGAGGACGAGCTCGTGGACCGGCGGGCCGTCGTGGTCGACGCGGGCGTCGACGTGCACCGTGGCCCCGCTCGTCAGGCTGACGGCGGCGGTGAGAGAGTCCTCGGTCTCGGCCAGGCCCCGGCGGTGGGCCACCATGGCGTCGACCGCCTCGACGTCGCCGGGCACGAGCCGCAGGGCGAGGGCCAGGCCGTGGATGGCCTGCTGGTGCAGCACGCCACCGGCGGCGGCGTAGGTACGGCGCCAGCCGCGGAAGTAGCCGGGGTCACGCCGTACGGCCAGCAGCACCTCGGCCCGTACGACGGCCGGACGCTCGGTGAGCAGAGCGTCGAGGCCGGGAGCGAAGTGCGGCTGGAACGCGACGAAGATCCGTCCGTCGCCCGGCCGGGGCGCCAGGGCGGCGGGGTCGGTGGTGCCGGGCTTCTCCACGAGCACGGCGGCTCCGGCCTGGGCGGCGTCCCGGGCCGCGGCGAGCGCGGTCCCCGGCGGGGCGGCCACGACCACCAGATCCGGCGTCACGGCCCTCAGCGCCGCCCGCCAGGATGCGAACAGCGGGACGTCCGGCGGCAGCTCGGTGTGCGGGTCGGGGTCGGCGACCGCGGCGACCGCCAGGCCGGGAGCGTCGGCGAGGGTGGTCAGGTGCTTGGCTCCGACCTCCCCGGCCCCGACCAGCAGCACCCGCTTCACGCGACGCCGCCCGGGACGGCCGAGCGCAGGAACGCGGCCCCGGCGGTGAGCGCGTCGGTGGGCGTGTCGCGCACGTGGGTCTCCAGCGCGTACGGCAGCGCCTCCCGGGCCGCGTGCAGCAGCGGCAGCACCTCGCCGTACGGCACCACGCCCTCTCCGGCCGGACAGAACGCCCGGCCGCCGCCGTCGGCGGGCCGGTAGTCCTTGACGTGCACGTAGCCGACGTACGGGGCCAGGGCGCGGACCACGTCGCCGGTGGCCTGGCCGACCTCGTGGAGGTTCGCCACGTCCAGCCACAGTCCCAGGCCCTGCCCGTGGTACCGCTCCAGGACTTCGAGCAGGGGTTCGGCGTGGGCGACGGTGCACACCGGCTCGTTCTCCAGCAGCAGCCGCACTCCGGCGGTGTTCGCCGCGTCCAGGGCCTTGGCCAGCAGCGGGTCACCGAGCAGCTGCTCGGTGAGCTCCGGCTCGACGCGCAGGTGGGAGAAGACCCGCACCACCGGAGCACCCAGGATGCGCGCGGCCTCGATGGCCCGTTCGATCCAGCCCAGCCGGTCCTCGGACGGGACCTGGGTGGGGAAGCCGAAGGTGTCCACCCGGCCGGGCGTCGCCTCGGGCCTGCACCACTTCCACAGCGGCGAGGCCAGCGCCGCCACCGCCAGGCCCCGCTCGTCGGCCAGGGCGCGCAGGTGCCGCAGCCGGTCAGCGGGCAGGGTCACCGCGTTGGCGCCCTCGGCCGAGCGGATCTCCAGGTACCCGATGCCCAGCTTCACCGCCAGGTCCATGCCGGCTACCGGGTCGGGGCCGAGCTCATCAGGGTTGAGCACCAGCGTGCTCGCCGGGCGTTCGTCCACGGCCGTCTTCTCCTTCTTCCTTCGGTGACGCGGGTGGTGGGACCGGGGGCGCCCCCGTGCCGGGGCGTGTCCTTCCGGCACGGGGGCGCTCGGAACCTCAGGCGACGGTTTTCAGTCGTTGTCGCTGGTCGGCGGAGGCGGCGGGACCGGCGGAGGAGGAGGGGGCGGGGGCTGCGGCCCCCAGGTCGGGGCCGGTACGAGCGCGGCGTGCATGGTCACCTCCAGCGGTGAGAAAGGAGCCCTCACCGTCCCCGCGGCCCCCGCAGGGGCGACATCCCGCCAGCTGCCCCAAAACCAGGACAGATCCCGCCCGTTGGACAACCCTTGGACAGATGGCGATCCCCCCGCCCCGGCTCTCGCCCGAGGACGTACGCACCGAGCTGCTGCGACTGCGCCAGGGCCCCGCTCTGGGTCACCCCGGGGCGGTCACCGCGCTCAGCGACCCGCTCCGGACGCTGCTGCTCGCCCGCACCCCGCCGCTGTCGAACGCGGCGAGCGAGACCACCCGCCTGGTGGGAGCCCTGCGCAGGGCGATCGACGCGCTGACCCCGCACGAGCGCCGCTACGCCGCAACCGACTTCAACCTGCTGGGCGAGCACTCCTGGCCGAGCCTGACCGAGCGGCAGGAATCCCTCGCCCGCGTGCTGGGCTGCTCGGCCAAGACCGTGCGCCGCCACGCTGGACAGGCACTGGACACCCTCGCCCTGCTCATCTGCGACGGCAGTTACGTCACCGAACCGCCCCCGCCCGGCAGCGACGCCCCCGCCACCACCCCGGCAGGAACCGACCCGGACGACGGGACGGGCCGGTTCTTCGGCATCACCGCCGACTCCCGCGTGGACGTCATCTGCTCCGCGCTCCCCGCCGCGGACCGGGCGCGAGGACGGCCCAGCGACCCGCTGTACGCCCGCTACGCCGGCTTCGCCGACCTCGACGCCCTGCTCTACGTCCGCGTCCACCTCGCCCAGGGCTTCCCGGCCGCCACGATCCGCGACTTCCACCCCGGCGAGTACTACAACGCCGAACCCGACAGCCTGATCGTCCTCGGAGCCCCCGACCGCAACACCGCCTACGCCGAGTTCGGCCCCCACCTGCCCTACACCTTCACCCCGCCGCCGGAGGCGGCCGTCACCTTCCCCGGCCACGGCGACATTTGCCTGGCCCCGCTGTGGGCGCCCGAGGGCGAACTCCTGGCGGACCTGACAGTCATCACCCGCCTCACCCTCGGCCAGGGCACCACCGTGATCCTGCTCGGCGGCTGCATGACCCTCGGCGTCCTGGGGGCCGCCAAGTGCCTGCTGAACGGCGAACGCGGCCGGCGCAACACCGCCTACCTCGACCACATCGCCCCCGGCGGCGACCTCATCGCCGTCACCGCCACCCGCAAGATCGGCGGCATCACCGACACCCCCGACCTGACCACCACCGAACCGCTCCTGCTCCTCACCCGCGACACCGCGGGCGGCTTCACCACCCGCCTGAACAACGCCACCCGCTACACAGGCAGATGACCGGACCCGTTCGGGTGAAGCGCCGGACCCGGGGCCGCGGGCGGTGGGAGACTGCGGCGATGTCGGGATTCACGCGGGACACCAAGCGCTACGGCGACAAGCTCGTGTACGAGGCGCTGGGCTCGAAGTGGCGCCGCTACCACGACGGCCATTGCGGGTGCGGGCTGAACGGGGGTTGAGGAACATCCATGTCAGATCGTGCGCTAAGCCCTCGTCGGCCCTGGTGGGCGGCTGGCGGGGTGTCGGCGGCTGGACCGGTCTGAAGTCTTCCCGCGGATAACACCCCAATATCTGCGGTAGCTTGATTCGTCACCTGCGGTGACGTTCGCCGGCCGCTGCGTGAAGCGGCCCTGTTATCTGTGGCAAGAGGGGAAGCGGTGCCTACCGTCATACAGCTGCCGACTGGGAAGGCGTTGACCGTCCGTGCGGCGGCGGACGTGTTCCTCGACTCGCTCGGCAACCCGAACACGGTCCGGAACTACGGGATCGGGGTGGGCAAGACCGCCGAACGGCTCGGCGAGGCCCGGCCGCTGGAGTCGGTCGCCGACGACGAGATCGGCGAGACCCTGGAGCTGCTCTGGGGTACCGCGGCAGTCAACACGTGGAACTCCCGCCGGGCGGGAGTGCTGTCCTGGCTCGGCTGGTGCCGTGAGCGGGGCTACGAGGGGCCGATGGTCCCGGTCTGGGCGAAGCGGCTGGCGGTGCCGGACTCCGAGACCCCGGCCCGCTCGAAGATGGCGATCGACCGGCTGGTCGCGCGGCGCGAGGTGCACCTGCGGGAGAAGACGCTGTGGCGGATGCTGTACGAGACCGCCGGCCGTGCGGAGGAGATCCTCGGTGTGAACATCGAGGACCTGGACTTCGCCGGGCGTCGCTGCCTGATCAAGGCGAAAGGTGCGCGGAGCAAGGCCCGCCGCCGGGGCCAGGCACGCGAGGACTTCGTGCTGGAGACGGTGTACTGGGACGCCGGCACCGCCCGGCTGCTGCCTCGGCTGTTGAAGGGCCGCACGCGCGGGCCGGTGTTCGTCACCCACCGCCGCCCGGGACCGGGCAAGGTAGTCAGCCCGCGTGACGTGTGCCCGGACACCGGGCTGGCCCGGCTGTCGTACGGGCAGGCCCGCGCCCTTCTCGACGAGCACACCGCCGTGCGCGGACCGGGCACGGGCTGGGACCTGCACGAATACCGTCACTCCGGCCTCACCCACCTGGGCGAGGCCGGGGCCAGCCTGCTGATGCTGATGGCCAAGTCGAGACACAAGAAGCCGGAGAACGTCCGCCGCTACTTCAAGCCCTCGCCCGACGCCATCGCTGAGATCACCAGCCTCCTCGCGCCGGGCGACAGCAGACGCTGATCGCGACGCCTGCTATGAAGTGGCGTCGGCCCACAGTTCGGTGCTGTGGTCACCGATGAGAGCGCTGATGCGGGTCAGTACGTCACTGACCGGCTGCGGGTCGAGTCGGCGTCCGTCACGCAAGCGCAGTGCGACGTGATCGTCAGCGGACTCCTTGGCACCGATGACGGCTTGGTAGGGAACCAGGCGGGCCTCTCGGATACGGGCGCCCAGGCTGCCGCGGTCCGGTCCCGCGATCTGGGCACGCAGCCCGAGACGAGTGCAGTGTTGGGCAAGGGCTGCGGCGTTCGGCAGTTCGGTGTCGGAGATCGGGAGAATGACCAGCTGAGTGGGGGCGAGCCAGGCGGGGAAAGCACCGCCGTGCTGTTCGATGAGATGGGCGACGGCTCGCTCCACACTGCCGATGATGCTGCGGTGGACCATGACCGGGCGGTGCCTGGCGCCGTCCGCGCCGATGTAGTGCAGGTCGAACTGCTCGGGCTGGTGGAAGTCGACCTGGACGGTGGACAGGGTGGACTCCCGGCTGGCGCCGTCGGTGACCTGGACGTCGATCTTGGGGCCGTAGAACGCGGCCTCGCCCTCGGCCGCCTCGTAGGGCAGGCCGGAGCGGTCGAGGACGTCGGTCAGCAGGGCGGTGGACCGCTGCCACTTCTCCGGTGCGGCAACGTACTTGCCACCGGGCCCGGGGAGGGAGAGCCGGTAACGAGTGGGGGTGATGCCGAGCGCCTCGTACGCCTGGCGGATCATCTCCAGCGCCGCCTGCGCCTCCTCGGCGACCTGATCCAGGGTGCAGAAGATGTGCGCGTCGTTGAGCTGGATGGCCCGCACACGGGTCAGTCCGCCGAGCACGCCCGAAAGTTCGGAGCGGTACATGCCGCCCAGTTCTGCCATCCGCAGGGGCAGTTCGCGGTAGCTGTGGGAACGGGATCGGTAGATCACCGCGTGATGGGGGCACAGGCTCGGCCGCAGGACGACCTGCTCCCCGCCGAGGTCCATCGGGGGGAACATGTCGTCGCTGTAGTGCGCCCAGTGCCCCGAGATCTCGTACAGCTCTCGCTTGCCGAGTACCGGTGAGTACACGTGCTGGTAGCCCGCCCGGCGCTCGGCGGCACGGATGTACTCCTCCAGGGTGTGCCTCACGGCCGCGCCGTCGGGCAGCCAGTACGGCAGGCCGGCGCCGATCAGCGGATCGGTGTCGAACAGGCTCAGTTCACGGCCGAGCTTGCGGTGGTCGTGCACGGTGGTCATCGCGGTCTCCTTGCTGGTTGCGGGGCAAGTGACCGGGCCTACGACGAAGCCCCGGGGCACTCGCCCCGGGGCTTCGGATCAGATCATCTGTCAGCGCGCCGGGACACTCTCCGGCGTCGTCGTCATAGCGGCGCGCTTCATGTCGAAGACGTTAGCAGGACGCAGCGATGTCCACACGGTCATTCCTCGTCAGGAGTGCCCGGGTCACGCAGGGGTCGCAGGCCGCCAGGCAGATCAGGGAGTTGGAAGGAGTACCGGCCGAGCATGTTGATGTGATGCCGTACAAACGGTGAGAGGCGGGCCACGTCCTCGTCACGGACCTCGAAGCCGTCCGCACGCAGCTGGTTCACTGCGGCGTCCATGTACCGGGTGTTGAACAGCACCAAGGCGTTGAGGACCAGGCCCAGGGCGCCGATCTGGTCTTCCATACCATCCTGGTAGCGCTGGTAGAGCTGCCCGGACCGGCCATGGAAGATCTTCCGGGCGAGGGAATGGCGGCCCTCCTGGAGGTTGGCCTGGCTCTTGATCTGGCGGCGATAGCCGGGCTCGTCGGCCAGACGCAGGATGTGGAGGGACTTGGAGATCCGCCCGTAGTGGGCGATCGCGTCGCCGAGCGGGGTAGGGCGGCCGTCGCGGGACAGCATCCGGATCACGTCGTACGCGCGCACGGCGCCGGTGTGGATGGAGCCGATGATCCGCAGGATGTCCTCCCAGTGCCGTTCGATCCTGGCGAGGTCTACCCGGCCACGGGCCGCGTCCTGGAAGGCGCCGTAGTCGGCCGTGCGGTCGATGCGCCACATCTTCTGATCCGGCAGGTCAGCGAGCTGCGGCGCGTACGCGAACCCAGCGAGCGTGAGCAGCCCGAAGACAATGTCGCTGTAAGAAGCGGTGTCGGTGACGATCATCTCGGGGCGTTTGCCGCCGTCGCGGTCGTAGAGGACGTCCAGCACGTACAGCGAGTCGCGCGGGGTGCCGGCCACCACCTTCCCGCCCAGCCCCGCCGCCTGGTCGTTGATCATGTTCAGCCAGGTCGCCCCGGCCCCGGCGCCCGAAGTACTTCGGGTTCGGCCGGGCGTACACCGACGGCACGGGCACGACGAACCGCATACCGTCCACCGAGGCGACCAGGCCGCCGCCCCACGCCTGCGCGAGCGGGATCGACGCCTGGCAGTCGATCAGCGTGGCGTTCGCCGCCCGGTAAGTCGCCAGCCGTAGGTACGTCTGGTCGACATGGGACAGCCGCCCGTACTTCAGCGCGTCCGCGGCCCCGATGACCGGGGTGTAGCCGACGTTGCAGCTGTGCGCGACCAAGAGCGCGGCGATCGTCACGTGCAGGTCCTTCAGCCGGGCCTCGCCGCCGGTGACCGACGTGAACGCCTGGTCGGCCCCGGTCCACGAGAACACCTCCAGCAGCACCTCCGGCAGGTCGACACGGGGCAGCATCGCCTCCACCGCCTCCCGCAGCTGCCGCAGGGAGGCAGGTTCGGGCTCCGGCTCCAGGGCGGCGAAGTGCAGGCGGCCGTCGTCGTCGAACACGATCTGGGAGTTCGCCGGCACCCGTGCGGCGACCTCCCGGTAGGTGCCGTCCAACAGCGCGGCCCGCGCTGCCAGGTACTCACCCGCCCCGGCGGGCAGACCGAGCGAGGCGAGCACGGTCGGCTTGGCCTGCTCCCACGCATCCCCGTCCAGCAGCTTCGCGCGGGGATCGCCCCACTTGGAGGAGTTCTTCGCGAACACCTCCCGCCGACGCAGCATCCGGTGCATCTGCTCCAGCACGCAGAACGCGTACGCCTTCCAGTCCACCGTGCCCGGCTCCAGGTGCGGCGCGGACAGCACCAGACGCCGCCAGGAGCCCGCGAGCAGACTGGTGTCGATCTCGGCGGGCCCGACCTTCTTGCGACCCATCAGGTCCGGCAGCGACTTCAGTGCCTTCAGGACCGGCTGGCCCTCCGGGGTAGCGTCGAGGTCGACCACCGTCACCAGGAGCTTCAGGAACGGCCGCACGGTGCTGAACCGGGTGACCAGTTGGGTCCGCCATGCCGCGTCCGCGTCCGAGTCGAGCGGTGGCGTCAGCTCGAACAGCGCGGCGATCGCCGCCGCCAGCTCGTGCCGGGGCACCACCTGCTCGATCCGCTCCCACATCGCCTCCAGCGTCTCCACCTCGGGCGGGGTGATCTCCCCGGTGTCCGTGTCGACCTGCTCACTGGTGCTGTCGAACACGATCTGGAACGCGGCGGCCAGCTTCGCCGACGCCCGCTCCACCCGCGGCAGGGTCTTCAGCTTCTCCTTCGCCGTCTCCCGCTCCGCCCTGGCCAGCAGCTTCGTCGAGATCAGCACCTCCAGCAGGTCCAGGGCGTCATCGACTGCCCGGGACGTCAGGTAGACCGCCGTGGCCAGCAGCGTGGCCAGGCGCCGGGAGTCACCGTGCCGCTTGAGCAGCGACGCCTTGCCATCGATGCCGTACCGGGACAGCTCCGCCAGCCGCCGCGGCGGTATCGCGGACACATCCACCTCCCCCATCCCGAAGGCTGCGATCTCCTGCGCCCGCTCCAGCGCCCACTTCATCTGGGGCCCGGAGATCCGCACCGGCCCCCGGCGCAACCGGTCCAGCTCCGAAATCCGGGCACCCGGCGGAACGGACAACAGCGAGTCCAGCACCGCCCGCTGGCCGATGCTCAGCAGGCCGTACAGCGTGTCCCATAGCCGGTTGTTCGCCGCCTCCCGAACCGAGCCCACCAACCGGGCCAGGCGACTCGCCCCGGGCAACAGCACCCGGCGCTCGCGCAGCCACCCGGCCGCCGCGTCGAACAACGACTTCGGCCCGTCCCCGGTCGTCCAGGCCCGCGCGTCGAGCCACACACTCAGCTCGTCCCGCACCTCAGCGAAGTCACGCCAGCCTCCGGCCTCCTGGATCTCCCCGGCGTGCGTACGAGCCGTCCCGTCCCGCTCGCCGTACTCCTTGAGACACGACGGATCCGCAATGCCCAACTGCTCGGCCAGGTACTCGGCCACCTCCCCCGGAACCTGCCGCGGGTCCGGCATGAACCGGCCCAAGTAGCGCACGCTCGTCAGCTGGACCGCGAAGCCGAGCCGATTGTGCGAACGCCGTTTGGCCTGCACTTTCTCAAGATCCGAGTCATCCAGGAAGAAGTACCGCTCCAACTCCGCACGTGATGGCGCTCCGTTGAACGCCGCGTACTGGGCTGCCTGCTGATCCGACAGGAACTCGACCGCCACCAGGTCCTCCGAAGATCGACAACATCGACCCGCGAAGGCTGCGCCGTACGATCAGCCCAGGTCAAAGCGTCAATCGAAGCCACGAGGGCTTAGCGCACGATCTGACATGGATGTTCCTCAACCCCCTGAACTGGGTGACCGAGCACGCCGAGCCGACCGGGTTCACCGTGGTCCGCTCCGGCAGCGGCTGGGTGGCCTGAGGGGCCTCGCGTTTTCCGGACAGGTAATTTAGCCGGTTATTTCATGCGGCGAGGCGGAGTCGTTCATGCTCGGCGTGCGCTTCTCGTGGCGGACGATAACCGATCGCCGAGTGAAGACGCCTGCGATTGTACCAGAACTCGATATACCGAATAACGTCCCGCCGGGCCTCCTCGCGAGTGTGATACGTCACGCGTGACACACGTTCGTTCTTCAAGGCGCCGAAGAATGATTCGGCCATGGCGTTGTCAAAACAGATCCCGGTCCGGCCGGCCGAGCGCCGCAACCCGAGTCTCCCGAGGGCCTTCCCGTACTCAGTCAACATGTAGTTGCTGCCGCGATCGGAGTGAAATATCGCGCCCTTTGCGAGCTTCCTGTTGCGGGCCGCGTTCCGGATCGCCCGGGATATCAGCGGTGTCTGGTAGTGGTCGTCCATGGCGTAGCCGATGATCTCCTTGGTGCAGCAGTCGATAACGGTCGCCAGATAGAGCCACCCCTCACCGGTCGGAATGTAAGTGATGTCACCGAACGCTTCTCATCCTGAGCGCCAGGCGATCTCGATGGCGTGAACGGCGGCGACCGTGCGACCGATGCGGTTGGTGCTGCACCGGGCCTTGCGGAGGATCCGCCATTGCTTGAGGCGGGCGAAGGCGCGTTCGCCCGGAGCGCGCAGCCGGGCGTGGTCCCGGTTGTACTGCTGGTAGTGCTCGGGCAGGTCGTGGCGGCGGTGCTTCTGCGAGTAGTACGGCTCGTCCGCCGCGATGCGGTCGGTAGTGATCAGCGTGCCGTCGAGGATGACGAACCCCTCCGGCGGCAGCTCGCGCAGGGCCTCGTGCAGACTCGGGGCACGCTCGGCGAGGAGGTCGACCGTTTCACTCACATACCGGCCAGCGGTGGCGGTGGAGACGCCGAACCCTGCTGCGGCCTGGGCCAGGGTCTCGTTCTTGCGCAGGTGCACCAGGACCAGCAGGGCTTGCCGGAAGCAGCCCAGCCTGCGCCAGCGGGAGTTCAGCTCACACCTTCGGGCGTAGATGAGCCAGGAAACGTGCTCCACGACCTCGTGCGGGACGTCGAGCATGGCACGATACGGGACCAACAGGGCTCCTGTGTCGAGACGTTGGCGAGTGAGATCACCAGCCGCAACGACCAGGAGCCCTGCCGCGTTACGGCCCCCGACCACCAGCCGCCATCACCCACGAACCACAGGATGAGAAGCGTTCACCGACGAGCTTTTCACCAGGCGCGTCGGCGGTGAAGTCGCGCCCGACGAGGTCCGGCACCGGGCCCGGCGCCGCCCGGGTCAGCGCCCACCGCTTCGGCCGCGGCTGGCAGGGCACCAGGCCCAGCTCGCGCATCAGCCGGCGGATCAGCTCCGGGTCGGCGGCGACGCCCCAGCGCAGCAGCTGGGCGTGGATGCGGCGGTGTCCGTAGGTGCCGTCGGACATGTCGAATGCCTTCTTGGTGAGCAGCCGCAGTTTCCCGCGCCGCTGGGTGGTCGCGGAATCGGGCCGGTTTCGCCAGTCGTAGTAGCCGGACTTGGACACGCCGAGTTGTCTGCACATGAACTCGACGGAGTAAGCGCACTCCGCGTTGTCGAGCCGCATCGAATCGATGAACTCGTACTTGCTCGCTACCGGGGATCCCTCGCGAAGTACGCTGCGGCTTTTTTCAGGAAGGAGTTTTCCTGCTCAAGTTCTCGGTTCCGGCGTCGCAGTTCCTTCAGCTCGGCACGCTCGTCTACCGGCAGCGGTCCGTCCGGCTGTCCATGTTCGCGCTCGTGCTGGCGCACCCAGGTGCGGAGCGTCTCGGGGTTCATGCCGATTTCCCGGGCCACATGGGCGATGGGCTTGCTGGATTTCAACGTCAGATTAACCGCTTCTTCACGGAACTCCGGCGAGTACGGACTCGAACGTGTCACTTGATTCTTCCCTCGATTCCTTACAGGACAACCCTATTGGGTCCCTGTCCGGGATCTTCGGGGCCCCTCAGCACCACCGCCACTCGGATGCTCACCGCCGCCCAGGCCGCCATCGAACACGCCCCGCCCCGGCCCGGCGCCTCATGGGCCTCCCACTACAGCCACGGCCGCTGGGCCCACGAATCCGGCATGATCCACGCCACCCTCGGCGACCTGGCCGCAGCCGAAGAACACCTTCACCTCGCCCTCGACATCCACGGCCTGGACCGCCGCCGCACCCGCGCCATCGTCCTGGCCGACCTCGGCCACGTCCAGCTCAAGCAAGGCTCCACCGCACAAGCCCTCGCCACCTGGACCTCGTTCGCCGACTGCGCGGACGGCGTGCACTCCGTCCGTATCAACGACGCCATCGGCAACATCCACGCCCGCCTCCAGCACCTACCGGACACCGCCACCGTCCAGGGCCTCAAGGACCGCCTGGCCACATGCACACAGGCCCATCCCTCCCCCAACTGACCCCGCTGTCCCAGGCTCCGCCCGGTGAACACGCAAGGCCCCCGCCCGGATTGGGCAGGGGCCGAGTGCTGTGTCCTTACCCTCGCGCAGGGGTGGTGATGTGGTCGTGGAGGCTGCCGGCGAGCTTGGCCATCTCGAAGCCGACCTCGCCGTGGTCGGCCTCCCGGTCGGCGGTGACCACCAGGCGGCTGCCCTCCACGCCCGCGCACACCAGCAGCGCGACGGCACCGAGGTCGATCACCACCACGTTCAGGGACAACTCCTCGGCCGTGTTGGGCGCCAGGAGCCGCGCGGCGCCGTCGGCCAGCCCGGACAGGCCGGAGGCCAGAGCCGCCAGACGGTCGGCGGCGTCCTTGTCCAGGCCGAACCACGACTTCGCCAAACCGTCGGACGACAGCAGAACCGCGCCGCGGGTGTGGGGGACACGCTCCACGAGGCCCTGGAGGGCCCAGTCGAAGCCGTCCAGACGGAAGCGTGCGGGGGTGGGGAACATGCTCGGTGTTCTCCTGGCGGTAGGGGCGAGAGGGGGCTCATGCGGCGGCGGTGAGGCCGCTGACCGGGCGGTGTGGGGCGATGGTCCGCCGGTTGGACAGTCGCCCTTTCAGTCGGGGTCGGTGAGTTCGGCGAGGTTCACGGGGGTGCAGCCGTGCAGGGCCACGACCTGCCGGTAGGCGAGGGTCCAGGCGAGTGCGGGGGCGTCGTAGGAGACGTCCACCAGCCCCTCGCAGGGGAGAGGCCGGACGAAGTAGGGGTGGTGGACGATGCCGGCCACGCCCCACGGGACGGCGTCGCGCACCCACGCGGCGACGTGCCCTTGGACCAGGTGGGGGCACTCGCGTACGGCGATGTGGGCGCAGGGCACGCACACCGGCGGTGCCGTGGTGCGTTCGCCTTCGAGGATCGGGCGGCCCACGTCCCGGAGCAGGAACAGAAACCGCTCGCCGATCGCGCCGGTCACCGTGGTCGTGCCGCAGACCTGGCACAGCAGGTCGAGCATGGCGCGGCGCTGCCGCTGCACATGGACCGTCTCGTACCGGGGTTCGCCCTTCCCCGGGGCGGGGAACTGCCGGGCCCACAGCGTGCCGCGCCAGTCGTGGGCGTAGGAGGTGGCGTCTTCGCCGGGGAAGCCGAGGCGGCCGCCGCCGAAGGCGATCCGGACGGGCCGGGGGTGGACCATCGGCTCGCCGGACCAGGCGGCGATGTAGGGCACCACGCTCATCCGCCCGGCGCGGCGCGCGGGGCGGCCGGCGTCGGGTGCCGTGCGGGCTCCGCTCACCGGGCGGCCTCCTCCGCCGCGCGGGCGGCGGTGTAGGCGTCGCGCAGGGCGGGCCCGTCGGTCAGCGTCCCGCCGGTGGGGCGCACGATCCAGGACCGGCCTCCCAGGTGGCGGGGGTCGGTGTAGTCCGGGTGCGGCAGCGGCACCAGCGTGCGGTCGGGCAGGCGGGCGCTGCCGGAGGCGTGCCAGCCGTCCGCCGAGCCGGGCGTGAGGAGGAAGTCCACCCCGAGCGGAGTGGCCAGGACCGGCCCCAGCGGTACGCGGGCCGCGCGCAACTGCCGCACCGTCTCGTGCGCGGTGCCGGTGGGCAGGCGTACCACGTCCCAGGCGAGCCCGGCCGGCGCCTCACCCAGCGCCCCGTGCTCCCAGGCCAGCAACACGTCCGGGACGCGGCCGGTGGGCCGCAGCCACCCCAGCTCCAGGGGGCCGAGGATCAGATCCGACAGGTCCGCGGCGGTGTGCGTCAGGGTCGGGGTCGGGTTCACGGGTCGTGGTGCCTCTCGATCGGGTGGTACAGGAGTTGTTCCGGATTGGGTGGGGTGAGCGCTACCGGCCGAGGGCGAGAGCGACCAGCGGCCACAACTGCCAGGCAGCGAAAGCGAGAAGGCCGATGACCACGGCGAGAGCGCCGGGGTTGGCCTTGACGGTCAGGCACGCGCAGCCCAGTCGGCCGGGCTGCCCGGTCTTCGCCCCGTCGGGCGTCCGGGGTGCGTCAGCGGGCATGGTCGGCCCTCCCGGTCAGCAGCAGTCGCGGCCGGTAACGACGGCCGCATGGGGGGCGGCCGTTGACCTCCGCCAGGCGCAGGAAGAGCACCGGGCGGGCCTGCCAGGTCAGGTGCTGGATGCCCGGGTAGAGGGTCAGTGAGCAGGGTTCGCCCCGGCGCAGACGGGCGCATGCCCGCGCCGAGCCGGGTCCGTCCACCCAGTGGTCCAGCACGTATCCGGCCTGGTGCGGGCCGAGCACGCAGGCCACGGTGCGCACCCCGGCCCGGATCCACCGGACCGCCGCCTCCGGGCTCAGCGCCGCGTACCCGTCCCGGCGCGTGGCCGTCTTCGGAAGGCCCGTGAAGGTGCTGACCGCCTCGCACCACACCCCCGGCCGAACGAGCGGGGTGGTGTGGGCGGCCTGTTCGGTGGGAGCGGTCACCGCGCCGACCTCCCTCCGGGGGCGAGGTGCCGTGGCAGCCACTGGCAGTCAGGGGCAAGGAGCAGCAGTCGCGGCCGGCTGCGCAGGTAGGCCGCGAGTACCACCGGTTTGTCGTAGCGGGGCGGCCCACTGCGAGAGGCCATGGCCCGGGTGACGGTGGCCTCGATGGTGCCTGTGTCGACTGGAGCCGGGCGGATGGGCAGCGGCTTGAGGTCGACCAGGCCGGTCGAAGGGGCAGCGTCGACCACAGGCACACTCAGCGCATTCGCTGAACGTGACGTCCTTGTGGCGTTCGGTGTACGTCCGTAGCTCACAGAGGGATGATGTGCCTGCTCACACAGGCCGACCTAGGCCGGAGCGTGGCCACTTAGCGGCCACTTCGCGGCCATATCCGGGAGCAGCGCCGATGGCATCTCACACTGCACAGGTGGCTGGCAACGACATCCTGCGGGCAGCCCGTCTGAAGAAAGGCTGGCGCTCGGGAGAAGCAGCCGCCAGGGAAGTGTCCGCAGCGGGACGTAAGGCTCTGGATGACATGCACTTTGAGGTGTCGCCCCGCACCTGGCGACGATGGGAATCAACACGGCCGGGCTGGCCGCGCGAGGACTACGCGATCGCGCTGCACGCCGCGTTCGGTCTGTGGCCGGAGGGTCTCGGCTTCGAAGCCCCTGCTGGCTGGGTGCGCGCCGAACAAGGCAAGAACACGGCCGCGGAGGCAGAGGTGAAGCGCCGCGCGTTCGTGTCGGTGACCGCAGCAGCTCTGGCCCCCGGGCCCATCCCGCCCCGCCATGTTGATCCCGCGCTCATCACCTACTTCCAGGAGCAGTTGGAAGGCCACTATCGAGCGGACATGCTGCTGGGCCCGCACGATCTGATCGGTACGGTCTCCGCGCAGTACCAGCTGATCGACCGGTTGGTGCGCATCGCCAAGGGCGAGACCCGCCGGGGTCTGCTGCGCGTCGGCGCCGCGTACGCCGCGCTGGTGGGCTGGCTCTACCAGGACGCCGGCGATCTGGGCGCGGCCACGTTCTGGCGGGGGATAACGCAGGAGATCGCGCTGCGGTCCCGCGACCCCCACCTGATCGGCTACTCACTGGTCAACCAGGCCCAGGTCCGCACCGACCTCGGTGACGGACACGGCGTGGTCGACCTGTGCGAGGCCGCGCTGGAGGACACCGGGCGTCTGGCGCCGAAGGTGCGTGTGATGGCCATGCAGCAGCAGGCCCACGGCGCGTCCCTGACCGCGGACCGCAGCGCGGTGGACAGGCTCATCGACCAGGCCGCGAGTCTCCTCGGCCGAGTCGATGACGACCTGCCGTGGGGAAACGCCTGCCGCCGCACACCGAACTACCTGGAGGTGCAGCGCGCCACCTGCTACGGGCGCCTCGGACTCGGCTCCGAAGCCGGACGCCTGTGGGAGCAGGTCCTGACCGGAGTGCCGGAGACAGCGCGCCGAGACCGGGGCGTGTACCTGGCCAGGCACGCGACCGCCGCCGCAACAGCCGGGGAACCGGAGCAGGCTGTGGAGATCGCCAGGGAGGCGGCGCAGATCGCGGTGGACACCGGATCGGTGCGGATGTTGCGGGAGCTGAAGGGTCTGGAGCAGGTGATGAGGCCGTGGCACGATGCCTCGGCAGGCCAGGATCTGGCCGAGGCCCTGGCATCGGTGGCAGAGAAGGGAATCCTGTGACGCAGACTCCGAAGCCGCTGACCGACGAAGAGGTCTCCGAACGGCTGCGCGAACTGCCCGGCTGGAACCGCGAGGAGGATGAGATCACCCGCACGTTCGGGATCCGGTACCACGGTGGAGTCGCGATGATCGTGCACGTCGCCGATGTGGAACGACTGATCGGCCACCACGCGGACATCGATCTGCGCTGGGACCGGGTCCGGTTCGCGATCACCACACACGACGCCGGTAACCGGCTCACCGGGGCCGACTTCGACCTGGCCCGGCGGATCGACCAGATCGCCGCATCCCACGACGCGAAACCCCTGTGAACAGTCGGGCTCTCGCTCAATCCGGTTGATGAACTTGCCTGGTCACAGCAGGAGAGGTGTGCGGTCGGTCAGCCCGTCGGCTGGGACGCGGGTGAACGGGTCGCGGGCCTTCTCGCCGATGGGCCGGGTGTAGTCCCGCTGACGGATCGGCGAGCCGGTCGTCCAGCGGCCGGCGGCCTCGATCTCCGCTGCGGTGGCGCCCGCCTTCGCCAGGCCGGTGACGCCGTGGCGCAGTCCTTGTGCGGTGACCGGCAGGCCGTTGGACGACAGACCGGCCTGCCGGAAGCGTTTCTACGCGATCTCGTTGACGGTGTGCCCGCGCAGGGCGTCACCGCGGCGGGTGGCCTCGCGCGAACCGTCCCCGCGGGTGCGGGGCCGCTGACATCCTCCAGCGGTAAGGACCTGGTCGTGGTCCTCTCGAATTCGGGAGGACAGCCTGCTTACGTGAGTAGGCTGAGCGGGCGCGGTCAGCCGAGGTATTCAATGCTGTGAATGCGGATCCGCCGCACACCGGGCGTGCCGTCGATGACGACGCAGGCGACCGCGGTGTGGCGGAGGGTGAGAACGCGGCGGTGGGGTTCGCTGTCGCTATGGGGCTCCGTGGCCGTGTAGGGATCCTCACAGACGCCGAGGATGGCGGCGTCGAGTTCTTCCCGAGCCTCATCGGGCAGAGCATCCCAGACAGCCTCGACGGCAGTGCTGTAGCGCAGCTTGTACACCCCGTAGATGCTGCCAGGTCAGGCAGCCCCGCGTGTGGGGTTTCGATCAGTTGCCCGCCGAATGCGTTCGACGCGTTCGCCACCGTCGATCCACACGCCGGACGGCTCTTCCCCGCGGGCCTCGGCCGCGGTGATCTCGTCGGCTTCCGCAAACGCGACCTGCATGTTCTTGGCGATCCGCTGCCACTTCGCGAACACGGTCAACAGCTCGTGAGCCGGCGCCCGGTTGATCTCGAAGAGGAACCGCTGGGCAAGGGAGGGCGCGCCGAGGGCTTCACTGATGGTTTCGATGGTCCACTGTTCGCCGCTCATGACCCTGCCCCAAGATCGCACCGCCGATGAAGGATGTATCGCCTATGCAGCGTAGCGGCGAGCCCGGGCGGATACACAAGGTTGGGCTCACATCCAGCGGCGCGATCAACCGTCCGGCTCGTACAGCACCCGGGCGTACACCGCACGCCGCAGGCCGCTTCACCTGTTCGACGCCCCACCTCCTGCGCCCTGGGGCAGCGCGAAGGACGAGCTTTTCCCGACAGTCCTCACCGAAGCCCTCCCTCAGGCATGCGAAGGACCATCCCCGCGGGTGCGGGGCCGACCTCGTCTACTACGCCCACCGGAACGCGGACCGCGGACCATCCCCGCGGGTGCGGGGCCGACCCGTCCTCGACGTAGATGGCGCCGCGCTCGGTCGGAACATCCCCGCGGGTGCGGGGCCGACGGCATCACGGCCGTGGCGGACTTCTTCGTGGCAGGAACATCCCCGCGGGTGCGAGGCCGACCGTCGGTGGAGCAGTGCGCGCGCGAGCGTCGTCGGACCATCCCCGCGGGTGCGGGGCCGACCAGACCACCCGGCTGACCGCCGCGACGGCCCTGGGACCATCCCCGCGGGTGCGGGGCCGACGACTGGGGCACCTCGCTGAAGGACAGCGAGGGAGGACCATCCCCGCGGGTGCGGGGCCGACCACGGGGCGCACAGGACGCGCAGCTCCCCGGCGGGAACATCCCCGCGGGTGCGGGGCCGACCGGGGTGCCGTCGAGGAGTCCGGCGGCGACGTGGGAACATCCCCGCGGGTGCGGGGCCGACAGATCCTGGAGGTGGATGGACTGGCCGGCGATCGGAACATCCCCGCGGGTGCGGGGCCGACTTTCTTCCCAAGGTGGCCACCGTCGGCGGCCCCGGAACATCCCCGCGGGTGCGGGGCCGACGACGCGGTTGGACGGGTCGGGCGCGTCCGCCCCGGAACATCCCCGCGGGTGCGGGGCCGACCCCCCCGCCACACATGCGAGAGGGGCCCGGAGTGGAACATCCCCGCGGGTGCGGGGCCGACATCGGCGCCATCACGATCGTCAACCAGACCGTCGGAACATCCCCGCGGGTGCGGGGCCGACGTGCGGATGGTGAGTTCCGCCCAGCCTCCGCGCGGAACATCCCCGCGGGTGCGGGGCCGACCTCACAGTGACCGATGGCACGGATAACGGGCCAGGAACATCCCCGCGGGTGCGGGGCCGACACCCCGATCAGCGGGCCAAGGGCCACCAGCAGCGGAACATCCCCGCGGGTGCGGGGCCGACCAGTCCAAGACCGCGTTCCCGTACAGCGGCGTGGGAACATCCCCGCGGGTGCGGGGCCGACAGCGCGGTCGGCTCGAAGCGGGAGATCCAGCGGGGAACATCCCCGCGGGTGCGGGGCCGACTCGGTTGGTGCCCGGAGGTCACCGAACATCTGGGGAACATCCCCGCGGGTGCGGGGCCGACGCCCGATCACCATGCGGCTGTGGAGCAACTACGAGGAACATCCCCGCGGGTGCGGGGCCGACCCCACGCGCCGACCGCGCGGGAGCGCGGTGGTGGGAACATCCCCGCGGGTGCGGGGCCGACCGACCCAGCTCGATCGCCAGCGCGCTGTTGGGGGGAACATCCCCGCGGGTGCGGGGCCGACCGGATGGCGACGGTGTCGCGCAGGTTCCCGGTGGGAACATCCCCGCGGGTGCGGGGCCGACGCCGTAGGTCCGGAAGGGCAGCACGCCCTCGACCGGAACATCCCCGCGGGTGCGGGGCCGACAGCAGCCACGCGGTGACCGTGGTCGGCTGGTGCGGAACATCCCCGCGGGTGCGGGGCCGACGCAGTGTCCGAGCCGAACGCGGCGGTGGCGGTCGGAACATCCCCGCGGGTGCGGGGCCGACGGGGGCGGGACCTTCATCCGCCCGCCCAAGCCCGGAACATCCCCGCGGGTGCGGGGCCGACCTCCGAAAGACTCCGGCAGCGCGCCGGACGCAGGGAACATCCCCGCGGGTGCGGGGCCGACGCGCGCGGAGGATGACGGCGAGGTCGTCGCGCAGGAACATCCCCGCGGGTGCGGGGCCGACTTCTGCGACGGATACGACACCTCAGCCGGTACGGGAACATCCCCGCGGGTGCGGGGCCGACCGGGTGATCTCCAGTCCACGGGAGTGCCGGATCGGAACATCCCCGCGGGTGCGGGGCCGACCACGACGAACTCACCCGCCACGTCCTCACCGCCGGAACATCCCCGCGGGTGCGGGGCCGACACGGCCGCGAGGATCAGCAGCACCACGATGCCGGGAACATCCCCGCGGGTGCGGGGCCGACGTGGCCACCGCCCTGGCGGTACGGCTCGGCGCGGGAACATCCCCGCGGGTGCGGGGCCGACGTGTCGCCTCGTGTGACACCGGACCTGTCCCGGGGAACATCCCCGCGGGTGCGGGGCCGACACCGGCGAGCCGGTCCGCCTGTCGCCCTACGGCGGAACATCCCCGCGGGTGCGGGGCCGACCTGAAGCGCGCCCGGAAGGGGGGCATGCAGCCCGGAACATCCCCGCGGGTGCGGGGCCGACCCTATGCGCACCGCGATGCGTCAGGTGGTCGGAGGGAACATCCCCGCGGGTGCGGGGCCGACGGCGGCGGTGGTGGTGGTGGGGTTCATGGGCGGGGAACATCCCCGCGGGTGCGGGGCCGACCCCCACGCGCGCTCGAACCGCTTGCGCCAGACCGGAACATCCCCGCGGGTGCGGGGCCGACAGGTGCCGGGTCCACTCGATCGCCCTGCGGCCCGGAACATCCCCGCGGGTGCGGGGCCGACTCGCCCGCGCGCTGACGGTCCAGGAGGCGACGCGGAACATCCCCGCGGGTGCGGGGCCGACGGTCCCCGCGCGCGACCTCGAGCCCCGGCTGCTGGAACATCCCCGCGGGTGCGGGGCCGACACTTCCTGACCTGGGGTTTTAGGCCGGGCAGGGCGTGTTTTTGATTAGTTCGATTTCGGGTTCTCCGGGTGCAGGAGTGGATGGAGGGGGCGTTGTCAGTGGTGGTGTCTAGGGTGGCTCGCCAGTGTATTGCGTGATGGGGGTTTGACGGTGAGTCAAGATGTGTTGGGGGAGCGTCCGGACCTGGTTCGGATGCTGGGAGCGCTGTGGGGGAAGTCGGCGGAGAAGGCGGGTGGGAGGAAGAACCTTCTGCTGTCGCATCTGCTGGATACCGCGGCGGTGGCCGAGCGGATGTGGGACGGCTTCCTGGCGCCGTCGACCCGGGAGTTGCTGGATGAGGTGGCCGGTGGGGACGGCAGGGGGCGGTCTTTCTTCGCCTGGCTGTGCGGGGTCCACGATTGCGGGAAGGCCACGCCGGCGTTTCAGCGACTGTGGCCCGAGGGCGCGGATGAGGTGCGTGCGGCCGGGCTGGGGTGGCATGAGCCGACGGCGTCGAACCACCGGTGGCGGCATGACTGCGCCGGCGGGCACGTGCTGCGTCCGCTGTTGGCGGAGGCCGGTTGGCGGGACGAGCAGGTGGCGTGGGTGTGGCCGCTGGTGGCCGGGCACCACGGGCTGTTCCCGCGGGAGGACCGGTTACGGCCGCCGTTGAAGGCCCGGGGGCAGTTGTCCGGGGTGGGGCGCTGGCCGGATGTGCAGCGGGCGGTGGTGGAGCGCTTCACCGGGGAGTTGGGCTTCGGCGGGCTGGCGGCGGTGGCGCCGGCGCGGGTGCCGTCGCGTGCGGCTCAGCTGCACCTGAGCGGTCTGGTGGTGATGGCGGACTGGATCGCCAGCGACGAGCGGCACTTCCCCGGGGTGGACGAGCTGGATCGGGTGGGGTTGCCGGCTGCCCGGGAGCGGGCGGAGGCGGCCTGGGAGAGGCTGGGGCTGCGGGGCGGCTGGGGAAAGCTGGCCGAGCCCGGGCCGGGGTCGTTCGAGGAGCGGTTCGGGCAGGTGCCGCGCCCGTCGCAGGCGATGGTGGTCGAGGCGGCCCGGCAGATGACGGCTCCCGGTGTGCTGGTGGTCGAGGCGCCGATGGGGGAGGGGAAGACGAAGGCCGCTCTGCTGGCGGCCGAGGTGCTGGCCGCGCGGTTCGGTGCCTACGGGGTGTTCGTGGGGATGCCGACGCAGGCCACCAGCGATCCGATGTTCTCCCAGGTGCGGCAGTGGGCGGACCAGGTCGGGGAGGGGCTTGCGTCGCAGGTGGCTCTGCTGCACGGCAAGCGGATGTTCAACCGGGAGTGGCGCCGGCTGGTGGAGGGCTCGGCCGGTGGTGCCGAGGCCGAGGACCGGTTCGGCGGGGTGGACGAGTACGGCGACTGCTGGGACGACGACCCGTACGGCCTTCAGGGCGATGGTGGCGGCGGGGTGGCGGCGCTGGGGCCGGCGCAGTGGTTTCTGGGGGCCAAGCGGGGGCTGCTGTGTCCCTTCGTGGTCGGCACGATCGACCAGCTGCTGTTCGCGGCGACCCGGACCAAGCATGTGATGCTGCGGATGGCCGGTCTGGCGGGCAAGGTCGTGGTGCTCGACGAGGTACACGCCGCGGACGTGTACATGTCTCAGTTCCTGATGGAGGGTCTGCGGTGGCTGGGCCAGGCCGGGGTGCCGGTGGTGCTGCTGTCGGCGACGCTGCCGCCCGGCCAGCGCCGTGATCTGGTCTCCGCCTATCTGGCGGGGGCCGCGTCCCGCGAGGAGTACACCGCGCGGGAGTTGCCCGCGCCGGGCGGGTATCCGTCGGTGACAGCGGCCTGGCCGGCACCCGACGGGAGTGGTGCGCGGTTCTCGGTCGCCGACTGCGACGGCTGGCGCGCCGACCTCGCGGTGGCGGTGGAGCTGCTGCCCGAGCCGGTTCCCGGCCGGTCGGCGAGCCGTGAGGAGCGCCGGGCGGCTCAGGAGACCGCCGACCGGGAGGTCGCCGCGCTGCTGGAGCGTGAGCTGGCCGACGGCGGGTGCGCGCTGGTCATCCGCAACAGCGTCGGCCGGGCCCAGAGCCTTTACCGGCGGCTGCGTGAGCAGTTCGGCGGCCAGGTGCGGCTGCTGCACGGGCGGCTTGCGGTGGGCCCCAGGGCGGACCGCACCGAGGAGTGCCTGCGTCTGCTGGGCGCCCCGGCACAAGGCGGCGGGGGAGAGGGACGGCCGTCGCGGCTGGTGCTGGTGGCCACACAGCTGGCCGAGCAGTCGTTCGACATCGACGCCGATCTGCTGGTCACCGATCTGGCCCCGATCGATCTGCTGCTGCAGCGCGTCGGCCGTCTGCACCGGCACGGTGGTGTGCCCCGCCCCGAGCGGCTCGCCTCACCGCGGGTGGTGGTCACCGGCTTCGGCCCCGCCGGCGGGGCCTTGAGCCCAGGTGGCCCTGGCGGTGGGTCCGGTGCCGCGGCTCTGGACGGGCCGCCGCCGCGGCTGCTGGGTGCGTCGGAGTACGTCTACGGCCGCTGGCTGCTGGTGCGCGCCGCGGCGCAGGTGCGGCAGGCGGCCCTCAGCGGCGGGTGGCGGGTCCCCGGTCAGGTGCCGACCCTGGTCGCCGACGGCTACGGCACCTCCGGCGAGGTCGTGCCCTCGGCGTGGCGGCAGGACGAGGAGGAGGCCCACCGCGGGTGGAGGACCGAGCAGCGTGAGCGGGCCGAGCGGGCGGCCGGCCACCTGCTGACCCGGCGCGGTGACCGGGAAGGGGCGACACTGGCCGGGCTGCACTATGTCAGCCTGCCCGGCTCCGGCGGGGACGGCGACCTGGACGCCGTGGTCCGCGATGGAGAGCCCAGCGCGGAAGTGATCCTCGTGGCGCGGGAGGGCGGGGTGTACCGGACGCTGTCGGGCCGGGCGCTGGGCGTGAACGGGGATGTGTCCGAGGATCTGCTCGACGAGGTGCTCGGGGGTACGGTACGGCTTCCTCCCCGCTACACCCCCGAGGTGGGCCGGCAGCTGCGGCCGCTGCCGGGCTGGCTGGGGCACTCCCGATTGCGTTTCAGCCCCGCCCTGGTGCTGGACGAGCAGCGCAGCTGCGTCCTGGCCGACCGGCGCCTGTCCTACGACGGCGAGCTGGGGCTGGTCGAGGAGGACGTGGCGGGCTGACCGGGGGCGTTGCGGCAGGGCCTGCCCTATGAGGGCCCGCTGCCGCCGGCGTCAGAGGGCCGCAACGCCCCGGGTCCCCGCGGGTGCGGGGCCGATCTGTCCCGTTAAACACAGAAACGGGCCATCCCCGCTGTCTATCACAGGTGCGGGCTCTGAGAGGGATTCTCGCATTTACCCCTCCCCGGCGACAGGGACCTGGCACACTGCGAACTCCCCCTTAAACAGAGAAATTTGAGGGATCACTGTGTTATTTCACCTTCTCGACGATCCGTGGCTGAGTGTCAGCCCGGCGGTGGAGGCAGGCGCGGACAGCCCACGGGACGGGCGGGCCGTGCCCGAAGTCGGGGCGCGGGAACTACTCCTGGACGCCCACCGGTTCAAGGACCTGGTGGTCGACCTGCCCACGCAGAAGCCCGCCGTCTTCCGGCAGGTGCTGCTGCCGGTCGTCGTGGACGCCCTGGGCCGGCCGTCCGACGCCGCCCAGTGGGCGGCGATGTTCCAGGCCGGGGAGTTCTCCGCCGAGCAGCGCGAGAAGCTCGCCGCCTACTGCGATCAGCACCATGGGCGGTTCCATCTGTTCGACGCGGACGATCCGTTCGGGCAGGTGGCGGGGCTGCGGACGCAGAAGGGGGAGACCAAGGGCTCGGGGTTGCTGGTGGCCACGGCGGCCACCGGCAACAACGTGCCGCTGTTCTCCTCCCGCACCGAAGGCGACCCGCCTCCGCTGACACCGGCTCAGGCGGCCCGGTGGCTGCTGCACACCCACTGCTGGGACACCGCCGCGATCAAGACCGGCGCGGTGGGCGACCCGCAGGCCAAGAAGGGGAAGACCACCGGCAATCCCACCGGCCCGCTGGGGCAGCTGGGGGTGGTCATGCCCATGGGGCGCACCGTCTACGAGACGCTGCTGCTGAACATCCCTCACGGGCCGCCGCTGCTGTCGGACGATCTGCCGCAGTGGCGCCGCCGGTCCGCGGACGGCGACCTCGAGGACATGCTGTCGTGCGCCACGCCGGCCTGGCAGACCCGTACCAGCCGGGGCCTGCTGGATGCGTGGACCTGGCAGTCCCGCCGGATCCGGCTCATCCCCGAGCAGACACCGGACGGGCCCCGGGTGACCCGCGTGATCGTCGCCGCCGGGGACCGGCTCGCCGCCGTCCCCGACCACGAGCCCCACACCGCGTGGATCATCGACTCGGCCAAGGCTCGTGCGAAGAAGACCAGCGGCCGGACCACTACTGCCGCCGCGGTGGCCCGGCCGCGGCGGCACCAGCCCGGCAAAGCCGCCTGGCGCGGCCTGGAGGCGCTGCTGGCCGTGGACCGGCAGCAGCGCGACGCGACCGCGACCCGCTCCGGGTTCCACACCAGCGTCCTGCTCGGCCAGCTCAGCGAGGTACGCGAGCGGCTGCCGGCCGCCTATCCGCTGCAGGTGGAGCTGACCGGCGTCGCCTACGGCAACCAGTCCGCCGTCGTCGAAGACCTCTTCTTCGACGCGATCCCGCTGCCGCTGACCGCCCTGGACACCGACGGCATCCTCTACGGCTGTGTGCTGGAGGCCGCCGACCAGGCGGAGAAGCTCGCCACCGCGGTCAACCACCTCTCCGCGGACCTGCGGCGGGCCGCCGGAAGCGACCCCATCCCCTGGGACAAGGGGCAGCGGCCCGGAGACACCCTGCTGCACGCCCTCGACCCGCTCATGCGCCGCCTGCTGGCCGGGCTGCGGCAGGTCGGTGAGGACTTCGACGCCACCGAGCGCGGCCTGCTGGCCTGGGAACACAAAGCCGCGGCCGAGACGTGGGCGGTGGCCGAGCAGGTGCTGTCCACCGCGGCTCCCGACACCTTCACCGGCCGGACCGTCACCCAGGGCGGCAAGGAGCACACCTACCGGCTCAGCACCGCCGAACGCGGCTTCCGCCGCCGCCTGGACGACGTCCTCACCCTCCGGGCCGCCGAACGCAAGGCCGCCCGCACCGCCCCCTGCCCGGATCCGACCGACGGTGAGGCCGGCGGCCTCACCTCCGAAGGGTGACCCTCATGCCCTCCCACCCCGCCCCCGGCACTCCGTCCACCGGGGACGTCCCCGGCAGCGCGCCGACCGCACCGGCCCGCTACTACTGGGACGACCGCGTCACCCCCCACGGCGCCTGGCGCACCGACCCCAGGACCGGGCTGCCGATGGAGCCTCCCGGGCAGGACCTGGCCGCCATGCGCTCCGGCCTGGGCCGCGGCGCCGGCACGGTGCCCGCCCTGTGGCCCTTCTACGTCACCTGGTCCGACGGGCATGCCTCCCTCGACCTGGAGGCCGAGCACGCCGCGCTGTCCCTGTTCGGCCTCCACCAGCAAAGTCGGCAACAGCCCATGCACCACCCCGGCACCGGCGCCGGCGCGGCCCTGCGCGCCCTGCGCACCAGCGGCCGCTTCAGCGAAGAGGCGGTGGACCGCCGGGTGGCCGCCGCGGCGAACGCCACCTCCGTGCCCGCCCTGCTGTACCGGCTGCGCGCCCTGGTCACCCAGTTGCGGACCGTCGGGCAGCCGCTGGACTACACCCTGCTGCTGCGGAACATCAAGGACTGGCACCATCCCGAAGCCCGCCAGCGGGTCCGCCGAGCCTGGGGCCTTGCCTACCACTCCTGGGGCCCCACACCAGGCAAGGGACAGGCGAAGACCCCCTGACCCCCCGGAGGCGGCCGGGGACGCCCCCGCCGCCGAGCAGTACGCGGGGCGGTACACGCGCCAGCCCCCACCCGGTGCACAGACGCGGCTGAAAAACCCGCGCTGCTCCCGTAACTGCCCCGCAGGCACCCGCGCCCGCTGCACCGCGCCCTGCCCGCAGCCATGTCCTGCCGGCCCGCCAGGGCCGCTGCTTACCCGTATCCACGACCTACCCGGAGATCACCATGTCTTCCCGCCTGTACATCGACGTCCACATCCTGCAGACCGTGCCCCCGGCCAACCTCAACCGCGATGACCAGGGCAACCCCAAGGAGGCCTTCTTCGGCGGGGTCCGCCGCTCCCGGGTCTCCTCCCAGGCGTGGAAGCGCGCCACCCGCCTGCACTTCGCCGAGCGGATCCCCGAGCAGGACCTGGCCACCCGCACCCGGCGGATCGCCGGCAAGCTCGCCGACCGCATCGCCGACACCACCGACCTGGAGCCCGAGGCCGCCGCACGGCTCGCCGCCGCGCTGCTGGCCCCGCTGAAGATCAGCGCCGGGAAGAAGGAGGGCGACACCGCCTACCTGTTCTTCTACGGCCGCCGCCAGCTCCAGGCCGTCGCCGACCTCGTCACCGGCCGCGCGGCCGAGCTCGCCGCCCTGGAGGACGAGAAGCTGGCCGAGGAGATCGGGAAGCTGCCCGTGCGGGAGAGGTTCAGCACCGGCCACCCCCTGGACGTCGCCCTGTTCGGCCGGATGGTCGCCGACATCCCCGCCCTCAACGTCGACGCCGCCACCCAGGTCGCCCACGCCCTGTCCACCCACGCGGTGGAGCTGGAGTTCGACTACTTCACCGCCGTCGACGACGAGACCAGGAAGGACAACGAGACCGGCGCCGGCATGATCGGCACCATCGGTTTCAACTCCGCCACCCTCTACCGCTACGCCACCGTCGGCCTGCACCAGCTGATGGACAACCTCAGCGACAGGGACGCCGCCGCCACCGCGGTCACCGAGTTCGTCACCTCCTTCGCCCGCTCCGCCCCCACCGGCTACGGCAACTCCTTCGCCCACCGCACCCTGCCCAGCCTGGTCGCCGTCGTCGCCCGCGCCGACCAGCCCGTCAACCTCGTCTCCGCCTTCGAGGAGCCGGTCACCGCCTCTTCCGGCATCGCCGCGGCCTCCGCCCGCCGCCTGGCCCGCGAACACGCCACCGCCACCCGCGCCTGGGGCGACACCCCGGCCTTCAGCGCCGTGTGCCACACCTTCGGCCCCGAAACCGGCGACACCGCAGGCCTCCTGAAGGACGCCTTCGGCCAGACCGTCACCTTCCACGAGCTCCTGGCCGGGCTGCGCACCCACCTGACCGCCGACACCGCCCAGCAGGCCGCCCGGTGACCGCCCCCTCCACCCCACCGGCCGGCGACGGCCAGGCGGTGCTCCTGCTCCGCCTGGCCGGCCCCCTGCAGTCCTGGGGAGACCGCAGCGCCTTCAACCGCCGCGAGACCCGGCCCGAACCCACCAAATCCGGTGTTCTGGGCCTGCTGGCCGCCGCGGCCGGCCACACCCGCGACCAGCCCCTCGAAAGCCTGCTGCCGCTGCGCCTGGGAGTCCGCGTCGACCAGCCCGGCACCCTGCTGCGCGACTACCACACCGTCAGCGACTACCGCGGCCGCCCACTGCCCCAGGCCGGGGTGTCCGCCAAGGGCGTCCAGAGGCCGACCTCACCGGCCAAGCACACCCACGTCACCACCCGCTACTACCTCCAGGACGCGGTCTTCGTCGCCGCCGTCGCAGGCCCGGCCGACCTGCTGGCCACCTTGGACCAGGCCGTCACAAACCCCGCCTTCCCCCTGGCCCTGGGCCGCCGCTCCTGCCCGCCCACCCAGCCCCTCAGCCTGGGACTGCGCACCGGCGACCTGACACAGGCCCTCACCGAAGAGCCCTGGCAGGCCTCCGGACGGGCCCGCGAGCACCACGCCCGCCGCCTGGGCCGCGAACGCGGCCTCGGCCAACCGGCCTACCCCGCCCGCATCGACCGCTCGGCCACCGTGGAGGACCCCCACGGCGACGACATCGCACACGACGTCCCCGTCTCCTTCGACCCGCACACGCGCGCCTTCACCAGCCGCCGGGTCCAACACCACTGGCTGAGCATCCCCACCGGCTTCCCCCGCACCGACACCACCACCGACGGCCCCGCGGCCGACGACACCGGACACGACCCCTTCGCCCTCCTGGGCTGGTGACCGCCATGACCTACCTCTCCCGCATCCGCATCAACCCCCTGCGCGCCCACAGCCGCACCCTGCTGGCCAACCCCCGCGCCATGCACTCAGCCGTCACCGGCGGCATCACCGGCACACCCGACGACGAACGGATCCTGTGGCGCCTGGACGCCGACAACCCCCACCGCCCGCACCTGTACGTCCTCACCCAGTCCAAACCCGACTGGACCCACCTCGCCGAAAGCGCCGGCTGGCCCGGCTCGGACGGCGAACACGCCGCCGTCCGCGACTACACCCCCCTGCTGAGCCAGATCACCGCCGGACGCGAATTCGCCTTCCGCCTCACCGCCAGCCCCGTCCAGAACGCCCACACCCCCACCAAACCCACCCCCGCGCAGGCCTCCCACCTGGCCGACGGCACCCCCGGCAGACGGCCCCGCGGCCTGCGCATGGGCCACCGCACCGCCGCCGCCCAACTCCACTGGTTCCTCACCCGCACCGAGAAGTGGGGCTTCACCGTCCCCGGCTCCCGCACCGACCAGCCCGCACCCGGCCTCACCGCCGCCGCCCGGCCCACCCCGGACGAGACACGCCCCTGGGACCCCAACCCCGCCCGCGAAGTCCGCATCACCGAACGCCGCCGCCACTCCTTCACCAAAAGCGGCAGAAACTCCCGCGTCACCTTCCACACCGCCACCTTCGAAGGCCGCCTGCGCGTCACCGACCCCGCCGCCTTCACCGACCGCCTCCTCGGCGGCATCGGCCCCTCCAAGGCCTACGGCTGCGGCCTGCTCACCCTCGCCCCCCTCACCGGGCAGAAAGGCTGAGAACATGGCCGACATCTGGTGGAAAGCCGACCCCCACGACCTGCACCGCATCACCGACCGCGTCTCCAGCGTCTACGTCGAACGCAGCCACCTCGACCGCGACGAGAACGCCGTCGTCATCGTCAACAAACGCGAAACCGTCCGCGTCCCCGCGGCCATGATCGCCGTCATGCTGCTGGGCCCCGGCACCCGCGTCACCCACGGCGCGATCCGCCTCCTCGCCGACTCCGGCACCGCCGTGTGCTGGGTCGGCGAACAGGGCGTCCGCATGTACGCCGCAGGCCTCGGCCCCAGCCGCGGCGCAGGCCTCCTCCACCGCCAAGCCTGGCTGGTCACCCGCCCCAAGGAACGCCTCAACGTCGCCCGCGCCATGTACGGCATGCGCTTCCCCGGCGAAGACGTCTCCAAGGCCACCATGCAGCAGCTGCGAGGCCGCGAAGGCACCCGCATCCGCAAGCTCTACCGCCGGCACGCCCAGCGCACCGGCGTCCCCTGGGACGGCCGCGTCTACAAAGCGGGAGACCCCTTCGCCGCCGGCGACGACCTCAACCGGCTGCTGTCCGCCGCCAACGCCGCCCTCTACGGCATCTGCCACGCCGTCATCGTCGGCCTCGGCGCCAGCCCGGGCCTCGGCTTCGTCCACACCGGCAACGCCGTCTCCTTCGTCCTGGACATCGCCGACCTCTACAAGGCCGAGTACACCATCCCGCTCGCCTTCGACCTCGCGGCCAAAGGCCTCACCGAGGAACGCGACGCCCGCACCGGCCTCCGCGACAAGATCGCCGAAACCAAACTTCTGGGCCGCATCGTGCGCGACGTCAAAGCCCTCCTCACCCCCGACGGGGTCGACATCGACACCCCGGAGACCAGCGAGCTCTGGGACGAACACCTCGGCACCGTGCCCGCAGGCGTCAACTGGGCCACCCCCTCCGCAAGCACCCCGGCGACCGACGAGACCCCTGCGGAAACCACCGACGGCACAGAAACAGCCCCTCGGCCTCACCCCGCCTCCGCGGTACCGGCCGACATGGGCGAACAGCACATAGCGATCATCGGCCCCGACCTCGAAGACCCCACAGCCCCAGAGCAGCCCACATGACCGTCATCGTCCTCATCGCCGCCCCCGAAGGCCTCCGCGGCCACCTCACCCGATGGATGGTCGAGGTCAACGCCGGCGTGTTCGTCGGCAACCCCAGCCGCCGCATCCGCGACCGCCTGTGGGAACTCCTCGCCACCCGCATCGGCGACGGCCAGGCAGTCCTCGTCGAACCCGCGGCGAACGAGCAGGGCTGGGCCGTCCGTACCGCAGGCCGCGACCGCTGGCGCCCCACCGACTACGACGGACTCATCCTCTCCGCACGGAACCGACGATGACACCACGAACCAATCCGGTGCGGGTCAGGCGATACCTCCCGCCGCAGAATCCAACTAAACGAAAACAGCCCCCCGCCCGGACATAACCGCAGCTCAGCAAGTGTCGGCCCCGCACCCGCGGGGATGGTCCTGACGACGTGTCCAAGGTGCTGCCGAGGCTGGCGTCGGCCCCGCACCCGCGGGGATGGTCCGCCATGCACATCCACTGGACGGACGTGCGCGAGGTCGGCCCCGCACCCGCGGGGATGGTCCGCGCGCCTTCCCGCGCAAGCTGGGATGGCTCCTGTCGGCCCCGCACCCGCGGGGATGGTCCCCTCTTTCCCCAGGTCGACAGGGGGGGTGGGACGTCGGCCCCGCACCCGCGGGGATGGTCCACGCCAGGAGCGGACGCTCTGGGCCGACAAGCTGTCGGCCCCGCACCCGCGGGGATGGTCCGGCCGTCGACCAGGGCGCCGACCGTGTCCGTCAGTCGGCCCCGCACCCGCGGGGATGGTCCCCTTCTTCAGCGCCTCCTTGCGGACGACCATCGGTCGGCCCCGCACCCGCGGGGATGGTCCGATCGTTGAGGCCGTGTTCCGGGTGGCCTCCCAGTCGGCCCCGCACCCGCGGGGATGGTCCCTCGCCCTACGGGCCGCGCGACGCCTTGTGGGGGTCGGCCCCGCACCCGCGGGGATGGTCCGATCCGCGTCAGTCTGACCCGCGGGCAGGAGGCGTCGGCCCCGCACCCGCGGGGATGGTCCGGGACGCGTCCCCGTCGGCCTTTCCGGCTGGACGTCGGCCCCGCACCCGCGGGGATGGTCCGGTCGGCATGGGTGTCCGGATCGCCGGTCAGTCGTCGGCCCCGCACCCGCGGGGATGGTCCGCCCAGGACATCGCCGACGCCGCCGCGCGCTTCGTCGGCCCCGCACCCGCGGGGATGGTCCCGTGACCGTGTCGATCACCGTGTTCTGCGGTCCGTCGGCCCCGCACCCGCGGGGATGGTCTGACCCAGGATGGGAAGGACCCGGGGCTCGAGGTGTCGGCCCCGCACCCGCGGGGATGGTCCGGGATCGTCGAGACCGGCATGCCGCTCGGGCCGGTCGGCCCCGCACCCGCGGGGATGGTCCCGCCACGGCGGAGGTGAACGCCTCCAGCAGCAGGTCGGCCCCGCACCCGCGGGGATGGTCCGGGCGAGGGCTTGATCTACAGCCGCCCCGGTAAGTCGGCCCCGCACCCGCGGGGATGGTCCTTCGGCTGTGAGCTGCACCAGGGAGGGCACGCGGTCGGCCCCGCACCCGCGGGGATGGTCCCGGCTACGACCTCACCTTCACGTTCTTCCAGGCGTCGGCCCCGCACCCGCGGGGATGGTCCGTGACCGATGGGTACGGGCTCGGGGTGCAGGAGGTCGGCCCCGCACCCGCGGGGATGGTCTGACCCAGGATGGGAAGGACCCGGGGCTCGAGGTGTCGGCCCCGCACCCGCGGGGATGGTCCGGTACTCGCGGTTGCGGTCCCGGCACCGGCGGCGTCGGCCCCGCACCCGCGGGGATGGTCCTCAGTCGTCTAAGAGTGAATGGTAGCCCTCTACGTCGGCCCCGCACCCGCGGGGATGGTCCCGGTGCCGGCCGGGCGGGAGCGGGGCTGGGCCGGTCGGCCCCGCACCCGCGGGGATGGTCCTTCCTTTCCAAGGTGGCCACCGAATTCGGGGCCGTCGGCCCCGCACCCGCGGGGATGGTCCCCCTGACGGTTACACCACCTCGCGCGCGGGCGAGTCGGCCCCGCACCCGCGGGGATGGTCCGCTGATCTCGCAGGTCGGGGGCGACCTTGCGGTGTCGGCCCCGCACCCGCGGGGATGGTCCCGGCTTCAACTCCCGGTCCGCCAGCCTCAGCCGGTCGGCCCCGCACCCGCGGGGATGGTCCTGCAGTCGCGGAGGAGCACGACGTGGCGCGGAAGTCGGCCCCGCACCCGCGGGGATGGTCCCGTTTTCGTCAGGACCCACCGCAGCCGGGCGGTGTCGGCCCCGCACCCGCGGGGATGGTCCGACGGCTGGCTACGGGGGAGGGGTGCCCGGCCGGTCGGCCCCGCACCCGCGGGGATGGTCCCTCCGGCCCCCGTCGACCGGGCGGGGGCCGGCCGTCGGCCCCGCACCCGCGGGGATGGTCCCGTGGGGGAGGTTTTGAACGTCACCCACAGCCGGTCGGCCCCGCACCCGCGGGGATGGTCCCGGCGGGAGCGCTCCGGCGCTCGGCGCCTGGGCGTCGGCCCCGCACCCGCGGGGATGGTCCTCCGCCCTGTCCGGTGGCGCGGTGCTGAAGGTGGTCGGCCCTGCCGGTCAGCAGCGGTAGCGGCCCGGTGCCGACGGCCGCGCAGTAACGCCGCCTCCACTCGCGTGCGCTCCGCGCTGTGCGCGGTCGCCGCGGCCCTGGCCACCAGCGCCATGTGGGCCGTCATCGACGGCCTTCGCGTTCACGAGGAGCGCGTCACCCTCCTGCTGAATCCGCGGCAGGCGGACGGCCGGCCGAAAGCCGTGTGTGAGTCCTGGGGTTACGAGGAGATCGGCCGACAGCAGCCGTTTCCCAACTCGCCCGTCTTCACCGCCATGGTGCGCGACCCCCTCAGGGCGCCCGCCGGGACGCGACCTACGTGGCCGGCGTCCGGTCCACCATGGCCACCCGTACATCCTTGATGTCCGCCAGGTCCCCGTTCTCGATCTCCACATCCAGGGGAGCGGTCTCGCCCTTCTTGGACTTGCCCGGGCCGAGCTTGTCCGCCGTCACCCCCGTCGAGCCCAGCACGTCACCATCGGCGTCCAGGAACTCCAGTCCGACGAAATAGTTCGCGGCCTCCTCGCCGCCGTTGGTGATCCGGTATTCCACCACGTAGGCGTTCTCACCCCACGTGTCGTGGTCCCGCACCCCGGACGCGGTGATCTCCACATCCCGCCCCGCGCCACCCTCTCCGGCCTCCGCCTCCACACCGGAGGACCCGGCCGCCTCCGCCGACTCCTCCGCCGTGGCAGCAGGAGCCTTCTCCGTGCCGGTGGAGTCCCCGGAGTCGGAGCACGCGGTCAGTCCCCCCACCGCAGCAACCACCGAAGCCGCGACCAGCCCGATCTTTCGCATGATGTCCTCCCTGGTGATCATTGCGGTATCGGGAGCGTAGTGGCGCCCCTGACTCCTCCGCCGCCCAAACCACCAATTCCACTCAGTCCTTGCACCCGGCACAGGCGAAACACCGTCCCGGCAGCGTATGAGGTGTCCCTTCGGAGCCATCCCTCGAAATCTGGCCGCGCATGCGGCGCTGAACTTCACGGATTATCTGGCTACATTGACCAACCGAAGGTTGCCCAGCCAGGATCGGTCAGCGCTGGCTGGGTTTACGGGCCTGCTGCTCGGTGTCGCTGCGGCGGAGGTGCCCGGCCTGCTCTGCGCTGATGGCGGGCTTCTTCGTTTTCCCCTTGGCAGTGGTCGACCGACCTCGGGCGGCCGCCGTGGAGACACGCTTGGCAGCGCCCGGCAGCGGCCGGTTCAGGGCTTCCCCCATCTTGCGCATCGCGGGGACGTCGACCGCACCCGGCGCCCGGTCCGCAGGCGGGGTCGAGGTACCGCCGCCACCGCGCCGGGGCCCGCTGTACTCGAGGGCCGCGTCTCCCAGCCGCAGCAGTGCCTCCGCACTCGGCAGGTCCCGATGCTGCTCGGTACCGCGCTCGTCGCTCCTCCGGAGCCTGTCCGCGCCGGCCTGCGCCCATCCGGCGACCTTCTCGCACACGCGGATCGAGACGCGGCGGAGGAAGTCGGCGACACCGCCGTCGTTCATGAGCTTGTCGAAGTGCTCACCCGCTCGTTCCTTGATGACGCGCACCAGGTTGCCGAAGGCGCCCCGGACGGTCTGGATGCGCTGCCACTCCGGCAGGTCCTGGAGTGCGGGGGCGTGCGCGTCGGCCTGCCGCAGCGCCGTGTTCACCGCGCCCGCTTCCCCCTGTGGGGCACGGTCTCTCTGCGTCCCCTCCTGCTCTCCAGAGGATTGCGCGGCCGCGGGCTCGACCGGAGCGGGCTGGGGCGCGGCGGTCTGCGGGGCCTCGGCGGTGGCGTCGGCCAGCATCTGCCGGAGCTTGAGCAGATCTGCCTGCACAGCGGCGAACAGATCCTCGCTCGTGCCCTCATCGGCGGGGACGGTCTCGTCCCAGGCCTGTCGGACCGCTGTGAAGTCGGCGACGATGTCGACCGGCCGGTCTCCTGCCCGGCCGGAGGCCTTCGCCGGGCCGGTCCACAGCGGCAGTTCCCCGGGGGAGGCCGGCGCGGCGCCCTCCATGTCCTCGGCGTGAGCGGGCTGCCCGTCGCTCTGCGCGGGGGTGGCACCTGTGTCAGCGGGCGTCTCCTGGCTCTCGGGTGTCGCGGGAGGAGCGGGTGTGGCCATCTCGGGATCCTCCGGGGCTTCAGGGCGCGGGGCAGGTGGTTCGGTCGGGGTGGAAGCGGCTTCCGGTTCCGGGCCGGGTGCGGGCGCGGCCGTGGCCTGCTGCTCGCGCAGGGCCGCCCGCTCGGCCTGAACCACGTCCAAGGTGGCCTGGAGACGGCCATGCAGACGAGTCGTGTCGTAGAGCAGGTGCGCGAGCGGCCACGCCAGATGCCGGCGCTCGTCCAGGGCCGCGTCGGTCGGCAGGGTGCCGCCCCAGGCGGCGACGGCCTGCTGGACTGCGGTGAGGTTCGCGGCCATCTGCCGGGAGCTGTGTCTGGCGGTGACCGCCGCGGTCATCTCGGTGAGCCGGGCGCTCAGCTCCCGGTACTGCGGGATCCCGGTGTAGTCCACGCGCACCCGGGAGGCCGCCGCGGTGATCCTGTCGAAGTGCTCCTGAGCGGCGTCGCGCAGGTCTGCGCGCAGCCGGTCCGCTCGCGAGATCATCCCGTCGTCGGCGGCGGGCAGCGGTGCCCCGTAGGGCGTTCCGGTGAGCGCCGAGAACAGGATGGCCCCCTCGTGCGCGGCGTCCTGCGGTGAGCCGTTCAAGGCCGTGACATCGGGGGGCATGCCGTCGACCGCCAGGCGGGCGAACCAGCGCCCGGACGCGGACAGGCGCACGGCGGCGATCGTGATGTCGCCGCGCCGCAGCTCACCCGCGCTGGGCCCCTGCCCGTCCAGGCCGGTCAGGTGCAGCTGATAGCCGGGGTCGTCGGCCAGCGGCGTGATGTCGGTGTACGGCAGGGGCTCGGGTGGGTCCTCGACCGGTACGTCGTCGTCGGTGTCCGTGGTGGACGGCGGCGTGTCCATCTCCCCCCTGTCGGTGGTCGTCGGTTCCGGCTCCTCGGGGTCCGGTGCGGGAGCGTCGTCCTGTGCCGCCGCACCGGCGGTCGGCACATCGACGGGTTCGGTGTCGGCAGCCGGTTCTTCTGCTGCGGCCTCCGCGTCCTCGGGGTCCGGTGCGGGGGCGACGGGGTCGGCAGGCCCGTCCGGCTGGAGCTGCTCGTCATCGGCGGTGGCCGGCTGCGCGGGCTCGGCCGCTTCCTCCGTCTCCCCTTCCGGTGCGCCTGTGCCAGCGGGCGGGTCGGGTTCGGCGGTGGCCGGCGGCGGGACGGGCTGCGCCTCGTCCGCCTCCGGGGTGCTCTCGGCCTCGCCATCAGAACCCGGCGGAGCGTCAGCCGCCGTCTCGAACAGGCTGGGCTGCGCACCGGACCGCCGGTCCGTCCTGGGCGCGGATTCGGCGGTGGGGGCAGCCTGTTCCGCGGTCGTCTCCTGCGTGGCCTCAGCGGCCTCTTCAGGACCTTGCGGGCCGGGAACGGAGCCGGCGTGCTGCTTCGGTTGCGGCTGCCCTGGTGCCGGGGCGTCCGGCTCGCCGGCAGCCGGTCCGGCGGCGGGGTCCGCCCCGGGCCACGATCCGTCGATGTGCGTCACCGGCGCGCGGTCGCCCGGCCCCACCATGGTGTCGTTGAAGGGCTGCTCCCCCTCGGGGACGGCCTCTGTGCTGGAGTCCGCTCCCTGGGATGCGATGGTCGAGTCCTCCGCCTCGGCCGCCGGTGCGACATCACCGGGCGTCTCTTGCTCTTCCGGCTCGGGGGACGGTTCCGTCTCAGTCTCTGGCGTGGTGGGCTCGGTGCCGGTCTGCACGGGGTCAGCGTCCATGCTCAGCTGGCCGAAGTCCGGCTGGTCCTGTGGTTCGGCCGGCGCGGTTCCGTCGTTCGGCTCGGCGCTGGCCGCGGCCGCGGACGGCGCGGCAGCCGGTTGTTCGCCCCCCGGTGCGGCTTCGGCCGGCTCAACGTCCTGGTGCGCCACGGCCGGTGCGCTTTCCGGGTCGGCGTCGCCGCGGACGAGCGCCTGGGCCTGCCGCTGGACGTGGTGCTCTTCTTCGATGGCCTTGCGCAGGGATGCGATGTGCTCTCGCAGGGCGGTCAGTTCCTCGTTGACCTCTTCGGCGGCGTCCTCGTTGACGCTCGCGGCCCGCTCGGCGAGGGCGGCTTCCTTCTCGTTGGCGACGACGAGCTTGCCCAGGGCGCGTTCCTCGCGTTCCTTGGAGCGTGCCTGGATCCGGTAGGGGTTCTCGTCCTTCGGCCGCAGGTTGGCGGCGATCTCCTCGCGGCGGCCGCGCAGGGAGGCGGCCGACTTCTCCAGCTTGTCGAGGTCGTCGTCCAGATGGTTGAGGAAGTGCTCCAGGGACTGGATGGCTCCGCGCCCGTTGGCCTCGGTGACGGAGGACGCCTGCCACTGGGCGCGGTCCTCGCGCCGGCCCATGGGGGCCACGTGCCCCCAGGCGAAGCGCAGGCGCAGTTGGCGGCGGCCGCTGGCCCCGTAGGCGATCTCCGCGTGGAAGTCCTGTCCGCCGAAGGTGCCGACGGGAACGCGTTCGCCGGGCCGGACCGACTGGTCCGCGGCGATGGCGGCCATGCGGCCGCCGAGCGCGTTGGCGGCCGCTTCGCGGCTGCGGTAGGTGGCGTCGCCCACGGTCATGGCGAAGTGGTCGCCGGTGGTGGGGCGCCGGTTCGGCGCTGCCGCGCGCATCCCTTCCAGGGCGGTGTCCGCCCGGGTGAGGAAGTCGTCGATGTCGGCGATCTGCTGGGTGCGGTCGTCCTGCCGGCGGTCCCAGCTGCGGGCCAGGCCCTGGAGGCGGGCGCGTTCGGCGGTGGCCTCGGCCAGTTGCAGGATCGCCGGGTCGCCGGAGGCCAGGGCGGAGAGCATGCCGAGGTTGATGGCGTCGGCGCCGATGTCCTCGATCTCGCGCGCGCTGAAGTCGCGGCGCTGGATCTGGCCGATGAAACGGGCCTTGCGCGCGAGAGTGGTCAGCCGGAACTCGTCGAACGTCCGCTCGGTGATGTAGTAGAGGATCCGGACGTCGTCGGGGGTGTTGCCGACCCAGGGGGCGTTGAGGTTGCCGCGGCGCTCGATACGGCCGTCGCGCTGGGCCATGTCCGCCGGCCGCCAGGGGTAGGACAGGTGGTGCAGGGCGACCGCCCGGTCCTGGATGTTGGTGCCTGTGCCCATCTTCTGCGTGCTGCCGATCAGGACGCGCACCCGTCCGGCGCGGCAGTCGGCGAACAGCTTCTCCTTCTTGCGGTCGGTGCCCGCCTCGTGGATGAAGCGGATGGACTTGCGCGGCATCCCCCGGGCGACCAGTTCGTCGCGCAGGTCCGCGTACAGGTCGGCGGCGTGTCTGGCGGTGCTGCCCGGGGTGCCCTCGTCCAGGAAGACGAGCTGGAGGCCGCCGGGCAGCTCTTGCGGGGCCGGGTCGTCCGCGGAGACCGGATAGACGACGTCCTTCGTCTCCTGCCAGATCTCCGCGATCTTGTCGGCCGCGTAAGGGATCTTGCTGCCCATCTCCTTGCCGCCGCCGGCGGAGCGCATGTCGGTGCCGGCGGTCTGGCCCGGCGTGACGCCGAGGTCGCGCAGAGCCTCAGTGGCGTCGACCAGGTCCAGGTCGATGGAGGCGCGCAGGCCCTCTCCGAGGGCCTTCAGGACGCCGCCGGGCTTGTGCACCCACGGCTTGTGCGGCAGTTCCTTGATGAACTGCCGCTGCGCCGGTGTGGGCGGGATCAGGACCGTCTCGCCGCGCTGCCCGTCCTCGTTCTCCCGGACGGGCGGAGTGGGCAGGTCCAGGTCCTCGGCCATCCGGACGTCCGCGAACGTCCGGTAGGCGGCCATCAGCTCCGGCACGTTGAAGAACCGGGAGAAGCGGGCCTTGTACTTGTAGCCGTCGCCCTTGGGATCGGGCTCCAGCTGGCTCACGACCTCGCCGAAGGTCGCGGCCCAGTTGTCGAAGGCGTCGAGCCCCATCTCCTCCAGCAGTCGCGGGGCCAGGTAGCGCTTGAGGACGTAGGCCTCGGTCACCGAGTTGGCGATCGGGGTGCCGGTGGCCAGGGTCGCCACGCGCTGCGACTCGTTGGTCTCGCGCAGCCAGGACAGCACCATGTGGAGCTTGGTGGCCTTCGCCGAGCCCTGGATTGCGGCGCCGGGGATCGCCGAGACGGTGCGCAGGTTCTTGTACTCGTGCGCCTCGTCCAGGAACACGTAGTCGATGCCGGTGTCCTCCAGGAAGACGCCGTTGTCGTCACCCATGGACTCGATCTGCTGCTCGAGTCCGGCCTCCGCGTTGGCCAGGGACTCCTCGATCTGCTTGACCGTGTTGCGGTGCATCCCCGACGAGGCGGCGTTGTCGAGCTGCTCGCGCAGCGACTTCATCTCCCGGCCGAGGTAGGAGCGCATGCTCTCGGGGCGCAGCGGCACCCGGTTGAACGCCTCGTGGGTGAGGATCACCGCGTCCCACTCGCCGCCCGCGATCCGGCCCATGAACTTCGCCCGGCGCTTCTTGTTCAGGTCGCTCGCGGTGATCGCCAGGATCCTGGCGTTGGGGTAGAGCTGCCGGAACTCCCGTGACCACTGCTTGAGCATGTGGTTGGGCACGATGACGCACGGCTTCCTGGCCAGGCCGGTGCGGCGCAGCTCCATCGCGCCGGCGGCCATGGTCGCGGTCTTGCCCGCGCCGACGACGTGGGCGAGGAGCGCGGTCGGCTCGTTGACGACGCGGCGGATCGCCGCGTTCTGGTGCGGCCGCATCTCCCAGTCGGTGATCAGGCCGGGCAGGGTCAGCGCGGAGCCGGAGTACTCCGGCATCACCAGGTTGTTGAACCGCTCGTTGTAGATCCCCGCGAGCCGGGTCGCCCGGGCCTGGTCGTCCCAGACCCAGTCCTCGAAGGCCTCGGCGATGAGCTTCGCCTTCTCCCTGGCCTCGTCGGTCGCGTCCCTGTCGACGTAGGTGCGCCCCTCCTGGTCGCGGTAGGTGACCTGGAGGGTCGACTCGGTCTGCTGCAGCAGCGCGGTGAACAGGTCCTGGGTGGGCCGCGCGCCGGTGCCCCACTCGCTGCGCGCGAGGTCGCCGTTCCTGGCGCCGCGGACCTCCCACACGGTGCCGCCCGCGTGCAGGACGCCGGCGTCCTCGAATCCCAGGTGCCGCAGGAAGTCGTCGTAGACGTCGACCGGGATCCAGGGGGCGCCGATCTTCGCCTTGATCTCGGAGGGTGCCAGGTCGTCGGGCTGGACCCGCTCCAGGGCGGCGACGTTGCCCAGGAACGTCGGGTCCTCGGCGGCCCGCGCCCTGGCGGCCGCGAGCTTGGTGCGGACGTTGCCGGACAGGTAGCGGTAGCTGGGCTCCCAGGCGTCGTCCCGCTCCGGGTCGCGGTAGGCCAGGCCGGCGTCCGCGCACTGTGCGGCCGCGCTTTCCTCGTCCGTGCCCAGGAGGCCGGCCACGCGCGCCATGTCCAGGCGGCCGCCGTCGTACTCCATCGCCAGGGCGATGGCGTCCTCGTGGCTGTTGGCCCGGGCCGGCAGGGTGCGCGGCTCCAGGACCCGGGTGAGGAGCACCTTCTGCTCGACGCCCTTACCGGCCCGCTCGTCCCACTCCTCCAGGCCGAACAGCAGCGAGGCGTCGGGGTCGTCGTCGATCCAGGCGAAGGCGGTGCGCTGCTTCCACGCCTCCGGGACGTCCTTGAGGCCCTGTGCCCTGGCCTGCTCCCTCGCCTCGGGAGGCGTGAACCTGTAGTGCTGGCGCGGCTTGGTCAGCGGCGGGTGGTTCTTGCGGTAGTCGCGCCAGGCGACACGGAGTTCGGCGCGCAGCCGGGCGAGCTCCGGGGTCTCGCCGGGCTCGGGGGTGTCGGCCTCCGCCTCGTACAGGGCCAGGGTCAGGTCCTTGAGGCGGATGAGCTCGACCAGCTGCTCGCGCTGGTCGGGGTGGATCTCCAGCGGGACCGGGCGGCCGCCGTCGATGATGGTGGGGTTGCCGTCGGCGTCCAGTCCCAGGGCGCCTTCCGTGCCGCCGGTGAGGATCGCCTGTACCGGTTCCGTGCGCTGGTCGTCGGCGGCGGTCAGGCCCGCGGCCCGCGCTTCCACGGAGATGGCGGCGGCCGCGGCCGCCAGGGCCTCGGCCGGCGTCTGGTCGGTGCGGCCGACGACCGTGACCTCCGGGCCCCACTCGCGCGAGCCCGCGCGCAGCTCGCCGAGCACGTACTCGGGGTGGGCGTCGAAGTAGGTGTTGACCGCGAGTTCGTCGTCGTGGCCGGGCAGCGCCCGCTTGCGGGAGGTCAGCCAGGCCGTATCGCCCGGCTCCTCGCCGTCCCTGCGGCGCCGCAGGAACAGCACGTCGGTGACCACGTCGGTCCCGGCCGCCGCCGCGTGCGCCCGGGCCGGCAGGCGGACCGCGCCGACCAGGTCGCCGAGCCGGTACATGCGCTCGCGCGCCTCGGGCGACTCCGCGTCCAGGGTGTAGCGGGAGGTGATGAGGGCGACGATGCCGCCGGGGCGGGTGGCGTACAGCGACTTCAGGACGAAGTGGTCGTGGATCGAGAGCTTCAGGTCGGGGTTGTGGACCTTGTCGAACCGCTTGTACCGGCCGAAGGGCACGTTGCCGACCACGCCGTCGAAGCCGCCGTCGGCGAGCGGGACGTCTTCGAGGCCGCTGGTGATGATCTCGGCGTCCGGGTACAGGTGGCGGGCGATCGCCGCGGTGGTCGGCTCGACCTCCACGCCGGTCATCCGCACCGGGTCGCGCGTGAGGAGGGGCGCGAAGCCGATGAAGTTGCCGCTGCCGCTGCCCGGTTCGAGGACGCGGCCGCCGCGGAAGCCGAGCCGGCGCATCGCGCCCCAGATCGAGCGGACCAGGGCGGCGTCGGTGTAGTGCGCGTTGATCGTGTTACGGCGGGCCGCCGCCCACTCGTCCTCCGTGAGCAGGCTCCGGATCCGCTCGCGCAGGTCGCCGACGGCGTCCCAGCGTGCGACGGCCCGCTCGAAGGCGTCTTCCGTGTCGAACGCGGCCCGCGCCGGCCGCGGGTTGAAGATGACCGGCAGGGCTCCCCAGCCGGACCAGCGCGCCAGGGTGCGCTGGTCCTGCTCGGTGGCCGGGCGCCGCTCGCGTTCCAAGGCCCGCAGCGTCTCCAGGGCCGCCAGGTTGGCGCGGGCCCGTTCGCTCTGCCCGGCGGGGGCGAGGTCCTGCTGCCCCTCCGGCCGGAAGCGGGGCGGGGCTACATCTCCCGGTGTCCCGTCCCCGGCTCCTTCTCCAGCCAGATCTCCTCCGCGTACACGATCTCCTGCGCCTGCGACCGCGTCGCCCGCCGTGCCGCCGCCCGCCGCTCCACCGGCAGCCTCTGGAGCAGTTCGGTCGTCAGCCCTCCGATCCGCTCCGTCACCCGCAGATCCAGCTCCAGGAAGTAAGCCTCCTGCTGCCGCTCGTCCCCCAGCTCCGCCAGGGCCTGCGGCCGGTACGTCTCCCAGTACTCCCGGGCCACCCGTCCGTGCCTGCTCAGCTGCGTCACTACCGTTCCCCTCGTCCTCGCGGAGCGGCGGCTCCACTCCCCCGACACTCATGAGTGCTCTCCCCGTGATGCTGGTAGGGCACAGTCCCCGGCCCAGTCCGGCACACCGCCGCCACGGACGGGGCCGGGGGCTCCCAGCCTCGTCCGGATATCTGACGGCAGCCGGACATGATCCATCCTTCGTGACCCTACGACGCGCCGACAGCGGATTTCCTCTGCCGCACCGGCAGTTCACCCCTCGGTGCTCCGCATCACGGCCGAAGCAGCACGCTCCTCACTTATCTGGCTACATTTCCATCATGGCGAGCATGGCGCGGATGAAGTTCCACGTGGCGGTGACGGAGGATGCCTTGGAGCGGCTTATCGAATACGCCGAAGCGGAACAGAGGCGCGAACGGGCATGGGTGAACGAGCGCCGACGGGAGTTGCTCGTCCCCGGTCTGTCGCGGCGCGCAGCCGCCGCCGTACGCCGCGAGATCCGGGTGGAGGTCGCCAGGAAGCGGCGCACCGGCGAGTTCAGCGGCACCCGGGACGACATCATCACCCGGGCCGTGCGCGAGGAGCTGCGGTCCCGCGGGCTCGACCGCTCATGGCCGGAGCCGCCGGAGGGAGAGATCGACGCTCCGGGCCGCCGGTGGGGCACTCCCCCGAGCCGGCCGATGGGCGCGGGCGGGTACACCGGACGCCTCTCGCTGAACCTGCCCCACGACCTCGGCGAGACCGTACGCCGTGCCGCCTACTGGACCAGCAAGGCCGCGGTGGACGCTCTCCAGGAGTGGGCCGACCGCTGGGGCGACGGTATCGACGTGGCGCTGCGGGAGGCCGAACGGAACCACGTTCCAGACCAGTTGGCTCTGCTGGCTGCGGCCGGACGCCCGTCCGCCCCGCAATCCGCTCTCCAGGTCCGCGACAGACTGCGCGCCCAGGTGCTCACCACCGGAGACCTCATCCGCGCGGCGGTGGACCGGATCGTGAATGAGCAGCAGCCCGAACTTCCCGAGAATCTTTGAGGCTCGTGTCCCATCAGGCCTCGGCCTCGCCACAGACGTGAAACGGGCGCTCCCGATTCCGTTAAGACAACAAGCGGCACGGTGGATGACGTTTCCCAGGGGAGTTCTGGCAAGCTATGGCGCGTCCGAGTACCCAACCGGGGAAGCCTACGGAGGTCTTTCGTGTCCCCTGCCCAAACGACCGAACAGCGCCGCGCACGCGTCATCACCCTGATCCAGCAGAAGGGTGGAGCCGGCAAGTCCACCATAGCCGTGAACCTCGCGGCCGTCTCCGGCGACAGCACCCCGCCCACGTCTGCGGACGCACCGTGCCCGGTGGTGGCCGCGGGTATCGACCCCCAGGGCAGCCTGGAGGGATGGGCCCGCAAGGTCCCCGAGGAGCGCCTGCCGTTCGACTACCTGGTCACCAAGGGGCGGCTGGGGGAGATCCCCAAGCTGCTCGAAGACCCCGACGTGCTGCGCGTCTACGTCGACACCCCCGGCTTCGTCGACCTCGACCCGGAGGCCGACATCGACGCCCCCGACCCGCTGGGCTCCGGCCCGGCCGGCGAGGCCATGCGCGAGGTGCTGGACCACACCGACCTCGCGCTGGTGCCGATCGTCCCCGTCGAGACGCTGACGCACTCCCCGGCCGAGTTCACCATCGAGCGTGTCCTGCGGCCGCGGAACATCCCTTTCCGCGTTGTGATCAACAACTGGGACTCGGGGGCCGACCGCACCAAGGCCGACCTCCGCGAGATGCAGAAGTGGTGCGAGGACCGCGGCTACCCCTACATGAAGCAGGCGGTCCGCCGCTACAAGCTGCACGCCAAGGCTCCGGAGAGCGGTCTGACGGTGATTCAGTACCCCGAGAGCGGGACCGCGCTGCGCGGCCGCGAGGACTTCTTCAAGCTGGCGCTCGCGGTGGAGGGGATTCTCTGATGGGACGGCAGCGAGGCGCGTCCGCGGTCGAGCGCTGGGAGTACAAGAGCGCGGTCGACATGGCCAAGGCGATCAAGCCCTTGTCGCGGCCTCTGTCCGAGCAGCCCGCGACTCTGACGACGGAGGAGCGAGCGCTTCTGGCGCAGTGCACGGCGGCCGTCGACACGCTCCAGTACGCGTTCTGGGCGGCCGGCAAGGCGCTGGAGACCATCCGGGAGGGGAGGCTGTACCGCGCCGAGTGCGGCACCTTCGACGACTTCGTGTGGCGCCGCTGGAACATGAAGAAGGCGTACGCCAACAAGCTCGTGCGGACCTGGCGGATCGCCGAGGCCGTGTTCGAAATGCTCTCGAACGGTTTGGCTCCAATTGGAGCCAAGAACGAGAAGGCGCTCAGGAACCTGAACCAGGCCCAGGTGTGGGAGCTGGTCCCCGTCGCCGAAGCATGGGGCACCGACGCGGCGGCCCTGGTGTACCGGAGCGCGCTCGGCGTCGATGCGGTCAAGCTCAGCGCGAAGGTCCTGGAGGGCGCGGTCGCCGAGCTTGAGCTTGACGGCGAGTTCGACGCGGAGGAGACCGCCAAGCGCGTGCGCGTCTACGTGGAGTCCCTGGCCGAGGAGCAGGAGGGGACCGGGGAGGCCATCGACTTCTCGGCTCGCGCGGAGAAGGCCGTGGCGTACAACTGGGTGCGCCGGCTGGCCCGGAGGGACACGGCGGCCGCCGCGCAGTACCTGGACGAGCTGGAGCGGCACATCGCCAAGTGCCGGGCGGAGCTGCTTCCTCAGCAGCAGGCCGCCGAGCTGCCTCAGGGCCAGGAGGCCTGACCGGACCTAATACTCCAGTGCGGTTTCGTGATCTATCCAGCGGGTTCGTCGACGGATCGTCGTCGGTAGTGGCTGTGTCGGGCTGTTGCCTGGTGGCGTCTGCGCCAGATTGACCAGTGCA
>NZ_JBXUOY010000004.1:0-55636 GCF_057196705.1 Streptomyces sp. ATLC9
GCCGGGCCCCTCGCGGCGAGGGGCCCGGCACCGGGCGGAGCGGGTGTGCGGGTGCGCGGTCAGGTGCGGCCCGCCGAGCGCTGGGTGCGCCGGGAGACCGAGTCGATGACGACCGCGGCCAGCAGCACCGCGCCCGTGATCATGTACTGGACGGCCGCGGCGATGCCCAGCAGGGCCATGCCGTTGGCGATCGAGCCGATCACCAGCATGCCCAGCAGCGCGGACCACACCGAGCCGCGCCCGCCGAAGAGGCTGGTGCCGCCGATGACGGCCGCGGCGATGGCCTCCATCAGCAGGTTGCCGCTGCCCGCGCCCTGGTTGGCGGCCAGGATGCGGGAGGCGATCATCAGTCCGCCGAAGGCGGCCATGGTGCCCGCGATGGAGAAGACCGAGATGCGCACCAGTTCGACGTTGATGCCGGCGCGGCGCGCCGCCTCGGTGTTGCCGCCGAGCGCGAAGACCTTGCGGCCGTAGGAGGTGCGCTTGAGGGCGAAGTCCAGCGCCACCAGCACGACCAGGAAGATCAGCAGCGCCAGCGGCATGCCCCGGTACTGGTTGAGCATGTGGGCGGCGCCGAAGGCGAGCAGGGCCAGCACCGCGGTGCGCACGATGATCTCGCTGAGCGGGCGGGCGGGGATCCCGGCCGCGGTGCGGCGCCGGGCGCCGGTGAACTGGGCGGCGAAGAAGACGCCGACCGCGACCGCCGCGGTGCCGTAGGCGACGGCGATGTCGGTGAAGTAGTGGTTGGACAGGGTGCCGACCAGGCCCTCGCGGTCCAGGTTGATGGTGCCGTCGGTGCCGAGCACCTTCAGCATCAGACCGTTCCAGGCCAGCAGGCCCGCCAGGGTGACGACGAAGGCGGGGACGCCGATCCTGGCGAAGAAGTAGCCGTGGAAGGCGCCGACCGCCGCTCCGGTGAGCAGCGCCAGGACGACCGCCAGCCACTCGTTCATCCCGTTGTTCACCGCGAGTACGGCGAAGACGGCGGAGGCCAGGCCGCTGACCGAGCCGACCGACAGGTCGATCTCGCCCAGCAGCAGCACGAAGACGATGCCGACGGAGATCAGGCCGGTGCCGACGATGTAGACCGACAGGTTGGAGAGGTTCTCGGCCGAGAGGAAGGCCGAGTCCTGCATCTGGAAGATCGCCCAGATGAGGATCAGGCCGACGACGACGGGCACGGAGCCCAGTTCGCCGGTGCGCATCTTCCGCTTGAAGTCGGTCCAGTAGCCCGTCAGGCCCTGTTCGCGCACGAGCAGGCGCGGGTCGACGGCCGCCGTCGCGCTGTCGCCGGAGGCGGAGGCGGAGGCGGAGGCGGAGGCGGAGGCCGGGGTGGTGTCCCCGGAGTCCCTGGAAAGCTTGGTCTCACTCACGGTCGGCTCCCCGCGGTACGCGCCCTGCGGCGGGTCACGGCGTTCTCCGTGGCGCCGGTGATGGCGGAGATGATCTCTTCCTGGGATGTGCTCGCGACGTCGAAGACGCCGTTGTTGCGGCCGAGCCGGAGCACCGCCACCTTGTCGGCGACCGCCTTGACGTCCGCCATGTTGTGGCTGATGAGGATGACGGCCAGGCCGCGTTCGCGCAGCCTCTCGACCAGGTCGAGGACCTGGGCGGTCTGCTCGACGCCGAGGGCGGCGGTGGGCTCGTCGAGGATGACGAGCTTGGGCTCGCCCAGCATCGAGCGGGCGATCGCGACGACCTGCCGCTGGCCGCCGGAGAGGGAGGCGACGGGGATGCGGACGCTGGGGATGCGGATCGACAGGGTGTCGAGCAGTTCCCGGGCGCGGCGCTCCATCTCGATCTCGTCGAGGACGCCGGAGCGCAGGATCTCGCGCCCGAGGAACAGGTTGCCGACCACGTCGAGGTTGTCGCAGAGCGCGAGGTCCTGGTAGACGGTCGCGATGCCCAGGTCCTGGGCGTCGTGCGGCCGGTTGACCTCGGCGGTTCTGCCTTGCCACTCGAAGACGCCCTCGTCGGCGGGACCGACGCCGGCGATCGTCTTCACGAGGGTGGACTTCCCGGCGCCGTTGTCGCCCACCAGGGCGACCACCTCGCCGGCGTGGACCTCCAGATCGACGTCGGTGAGCGCCTGAACGGCACCGAAGCGCTTGGAGATCCCGCGCAACGCCAGCACAGGCGTAGCGGACACGTGAACCAACTCCTAGAACAGGACGGGACGGGGGGTGGGGACCGGCCGGTGGCCGCGCCCCGCGGGCGGGGGCGCGGGGCGCGGGGCGCGGGCACCGGTGGGCCGGCGGGGTGCCGGACCGTTACTTCAGACCGGCCTTCTCGCACGCCTCGGCGTACTTGGCCGTGCAGATCTCCTCCACCGTGTAGAGGCCGTCCTTGACGACGGTGTCCTTGAGGTTCTCGGCGGTCACCGCGATCGGCTCGATCAGGGTCGCCGGCACGTCCTTGGTGGTGGCGCTGTCGACGGTGGTCCCGGTCTCCGGCTCCTCACCGCGGGCCAGGGCGACGGCCATCTCGGCGGCGGCGTAGGCCTCGGGCTGGAAGGGCTTGTAGACCGTCATGAACTGGTCGCCGGAGATGATGCGCTGGAGGCCCGCCAGCTCGGCGTCCTGGCCGGTGACCGGCGGCAGCGGGTCGACGCCGGCGCTCTTGAGGGCGGTGATGATGCCGCCGGCCATGCCGTCGTTGGCGGAGTAGACGCCGACGATGTTCTCCTTGCCCAGGGAGGCGATGGCGCCGCTCATGTTCTTGTTGGCCTCTTCGGGCTTCCAGCCGGTGGTGTCGTAGGACTTGCCCACCTTCACCTTGCCGTCCAGGACGGACTTGGCACCCTTCTTGAACATGGCCGCGTTGGGGTCGGTCGGCGACCCGTTCATCATGACGATCTGGCCGTCCTCGGCCTTGCCGCCGAGCTCCTCCAGCAGGGCGGTGCCCTGGACCCTGCCGACCTGCTCGTTGTCGAAGGAGGTGTAGGCGGAGATCGGGCCCTCGGCGAGGCGGTCGTAGGCGACGACCGGGATGCCGGCCTGGTCGGCCTTGTTGACCGAGCCGGCGATGGACTTGGCGTCCACCGCGTCCAGGATGATCGCGTCCACCTTCTTGGTGATCATCGAGTTCATCTGCTGCTGCTGCGTCGACGCGTCCTCCTTGGCGTTGACGTAGCTGACCTCGCAGTCGGAGCAGAGTTCCTTGATTCTCTTCTCTATGAGGGGCTTGTCGAAGTTCTCGTAGCGGGCCGTCTGGTCCTCCGGCAGCAGCAGGCCGATGGTCAGCGGGCCGTCCTTCTTCTTGTCGTCGCCCTCCGAGTCGTTGCCTCCGGCCTCCTTGGCACTTCCGCAGGCGGCGAGCGAGACGGCCATGGCGGTGGCGGCCACGGCCACGGCGGCGCGGCGCAGTTGCGTGTTCATACAGAACCTCCCTGACGAGGCCGCGTCACTGCGGCCGAGGTGGCAGGAAGTCAACTCGTAGTGACACCTGCCGTCAAGAAGTAAATTCTTAACGAGACCGCAACGATGCCATGCGTGAACAAAATGAACGCAGAGTGGCAACGAGAGCGCTCTCGCCGCCGCGACACGGATACGGAAGCGCCTTTCGTCCCGGTCCGTCCCGTTCCCCTCTTCGCTTGTTCTCGGCGCCCGTCCCCGGTCAGGCCCCGGCGGACGCCGCCGCGGCCGGCACGCGCCCCGCCCCGTTCGGCGAGCTGTTCAGCGAGCCGTCCAGCAGCGTGGAGTCGCCCATCTCACTCAGCACCAGCGCCAGCGCGCCCAGCACCTCCGCGCGGCCCCCCAGGGCGCCGGGCACCACCGTCAGCTGCCGGGCCGCGCTGGGGATGGCGTAGCGGGAGACCGAGTCGCGGATCGGGCCGAGCACCAGCTCGCCGGCCTCGGCCAGATCGCCGCCGAGCACGACCCGGCTGGGGTTGAGCAGATTGCACAGGTTGGCGACGCCGCTGCCCACATGGCGCCCGACGTCGGCCACCACCCGGCGGCAGCCCGGATCGCCGGAGCGGGCGAGTTTGACCACCCCCGGCATGGTCAGGTCGGGTCCGTGGGTGGAGTGCAGCAGCGGCAGGACGTAGCGGGCCGCGGTGAACGTCTCCAGGCAGCCGCGGTTGCCGCACCGGCACACCGGGCCGGACTCGTCCAGCGTGATGTGCCCGATCTCCCCCGCGGTGCCGCCCGGGCCGCGGTAGATCTGGCCGCCGATCACCAGGCCCGCGCCGACGCCGCTGGCGACCTTGATGTACGCCAGGTCCCGCGCGCCGCGCCCGCTGCCCCACACCAGCTCTCCCAGCGCGCCGAGGTTGGCGTCGTTGTCGACGTGGACCTCCACGCCGAGCCGGGAGGCCAGCTCCTCGCGCGGGTTGGTCCCGGCCCAGCCCGGCAGGATGGTGCTGGAGCCCAGCACGCCGGTCTCGACGTCGATCGGCCCGGGGACGCCCAGGCCCAGTCCGATGACCTTCTCCCGGCGGAAGCCGGTCACCTCGATCAGCCGCTCCACCAGCCGCTCGGCCCGGTCGAAGCCCTGGGAGGAGGAGGCGTCCACGTCGATGGGCTCGGACTCCTCGGCGAGCACCTGGTGGGCCAGGTTGCCGACGGCGACGCGCAGATGGGAGTGGCCGAAGTCGACGCCGACGACGATGCCGGCGTCCCCCGACAGCGAGACGCTGCGGGCCCGGCGTCCTCCGGCGGAGGTCGGGGTGACCTCGACCGTGCCGTTGTCCTTCAGCTCCCGGACGATGTTGGAGACCGTCGCGGCCGACAGCCCCGTGGTCCGCGCGATCTCCGCCTGGGTGAGCGAGCCCGCGATGCGCACGGCTCGCACCACCCGCTCCAGATTGGCCCGGTGCAGAGAGGACTGCGACCCCGGAGTCTCCACGACTCATCCACTCCCGCCTCGACGGGCGGCTCGACGACCTGCCCGTGGGCCGCACCACGCCGACGAGGTGCGGCTTGTCTCCAATACGTGAACCATAGGACAGCCTGAAGCCTTATCTCCCGTCAAGACCTTGAGCGGGGTGGGCGCTCGGATGTTACCCGCGTGCGGAAGGTCACGACACCTGCGCGCACGGAAACCGGAAGGCGGCCACCGGCGTGCGGTGGCCGCCTCGGGGCGGACGGTGGTGAGCGGGCGGGAGCGGGACTACTTCAGCGCACCCGCGGTCAGTCCGGCCTGCACCTGGCGCTGGAAGACGACGTAGACGACGAGGATGGGCAGCACCGCCAGGGTCAGCCCGGCGAAGAGCCCGCCCCAGTTGCCGCGGTAGCCGGTCTGGGCGGCCAGGTTGGCCAGGCCCTGGGTGAGCACGTACTTGTCGGCGTCACCGACGTGCACCACCTGGGGGATCAGGTACTGGTTCCACTGGCCCAGGAAGTTGAAGATGCCCACGCTTATCAGGCCGGGCTTGGCCATCGGCAGCATGACCTGGAAGAAGATCCGGCTGTGCGAGGCGCCGTCGATCTCCGCGGCCTCCGCGACCGAGGAGGGCAGAGTGCGGAAGAAGGCCGACATGAAGAAGACGGTGAACGGCAGCGAGTAGGCGATGTAGACCAGGATCAGGCCGTGGTAGGTGTCCAGCAGCGCGAAGTTCTTCATCACGAAGAACAGCGGCACCAGGGCGACGATGATCGGGAACGCCATGCCGCCGACGAACAGGAAGTAGACCAGCCGGTTGCCGGGAAAGTCGTAGCGGGCCAGGACGTAGGCCACCATCGAGCCCAGCAGCATGGTGCCGACCACCGAACCACCCACCACGATCACCGAGTTGATCGTGTACTGGCCGATGTTCGCCTCGTTCCAGGCGAAGGACCAGTTCTCCCAGTTCAGTCTCCGCGGAAGCGACCAGGGGTCCTCCAGGATGGCGCCGGAGGACTTGAAGGAGTTCATCACCGCCCACAGCAGGGGCCCGGCGGCCATCACGGCCCACAGCACCAGGAAGGCGTGCGAGAAGGCGTTGAGGGTGCGGCCCTCCGTGCCCGCCCCGTCCCGCCCGGCACCCCTGCCGGGTTCGTTCGCGGGCCGCTGGGGACCGGCTGTGCCCTTGGTGCCCCCGGTGAGGGCCGTGGCGGTCTCCTCGGGGTCCCCCGGCCTGAGGGAGCGTGACGGTTCGGCAGTGGTCATGGCTGGTTCTCCCGCTGGCCTGTCAGAACTCGATCCGGTCCTTGCTCCGCCCGAACGCCATCGCCGCCACGGAGAAGACCATGGTGACGATCAGCAGGGCCACGGCGACGGCGGTGGCGTAGCCGGCCTGCCCGTCCTGGAACGCCTTGTTGTACAGGTAGACCGGCGCGACGATGGTCGAGTAGGCGGGACCGCCCGCGTTCACCGTCAGGATGTGCACCACGGCGAAGGCGTCGAGCGCCATGATGCCCATGTACACCCAGCCGGTCTGCACGGTGTCGCGCATCAGCGGCAGGGTTACGCGGAAGAACGTGGTCGTCCGGCCGGCGCCGTCCAGCAGTGTCGCCTCGTAGATCTCGCGCGGGATGGAACCCATGGCCGCGGAGAAGAGCACCACGTAGAAGCCGACGTTCGCCCACACCATCACGACCACGACGCACCAGAAGGCCAGCCGGGGGTCGCCGAGCCAGCTCTGCTGCCACTGGCCCAGGCCGACGGCCGACAGTATGCCGTTGAGCAGGCCGCCGGCGGGGTTGAAGATGTACTTCCACAGCACCACCACGATCGCGATCGACAGCGCCTGCGGGAAGAAGTAGACGATCTTGTAGAAGCGCGAGCCGCGCACCCCCGCCACCGCCTCACCCCGCCGGTGCCGGCCGCCGACGTTGAGCATGAAGGCGAAGAACAGGCCCAGTCCGAGGGTGACGACGGGCAGGACCAGCAGCAGCAGGACGTTGTGCCACAGCGCCTTGCGGAAGATCTCGTCCTCCATCAGGCGGCTGAAGTTGTCCAGTCCGACGAAGGCGAAGTCGCTGCTGAGGCCAGTCCAGTCGGTCAGTGAGTAGTAGAACGTCTGGAAGAAGGGCGACACGACCAGGACCCCGTAGAGCGCCAGGGGTCCTGCGAGGAAACCGGCGACGAACCGGTACTTCAGATAGGTCCGGTGGCGGGGGGAGACGCGCCGCTCCCCCCGGCCCCCGCCGGCCCTTCCCGGCGGGGGTGCCGCCTCCCTGCCGGCCTCGGCCACCGCCGGGCTGTCACTGGCCATGCCGCCCTCGTCCCATCTGCGTCCTCCGGCTGTTCCGGCTCCTGCGGGGCCCGGTGGGGATCCGGCTCACGCGTGCCTGTACTTCCTGACCGAGTCGTCCTTGGCCGTCCGATCGGCGTACTCCTGGCACTTGTCCATGGCCTCGGCGGGCTTCATCCGGCCGGCCAGCAGTTCGGCCAGCACCGAGCCGATCTGCTCCTTGTGGAGGGTCTGGTACCAGTCGAAGATGCGCGGGTTGACCACGTTGTCCCCGGCGTCCTGGAGCACCTGGCTGGAGGAGGCCAGTCCGGGGGACATCTCCATGCCCTCGGTGGCGCCGGCCACGCAGGTCAGCGACTTCACCAGCTTGGAGAAGTTCTGCGCCGACTTCTTGCTCAGCATGATCCGCAGCAGCTCCATGCCGCCGGCCGGGTTGCTGGCCTGGGCGGGCACTATGAACGGCTCGCCGGCCTGCGCCCACAGGGTGCCGAAGGGCATCTTGTCGGAGTCGTCCAGTCCGGTGACCGCGCCGCAGGCCATGTCGAAGTCGGCGGGCGTGGTGTCGGCGGCCTCGTTCTCCACCCAGGAGCCGTTGGGGATGAAGAGGCACTTGCCCTTGGTCCACTGGGTCTGGGACTGGATGTGGTCCAGGCCCGGGGTGCCCCGCAGGATGTAGCCCTTGGCGGACAGCTCGTGATATGCCTCGAAGGCGCTCTTGACCGCGCCGTGCTTCCAGGCGTTCGGCTCCAGGTTGTCGATGGCGTCCAGGACCTCCCGGCCGCCGATCTTCCCGATGAACGGGTAGAGGGTGAAGGGGATGTAGTACGGGTGCTGGCCGGCGTACGTCCAGCCCGCGATGCCCTTCTTCCTGGCCTTGGCGCACAGGGCCAGCATCTCGTCCCAGGTCCTGGGGTACTCCCAGTCGTTGTCGGCCAGCAGCTTCCTGGAGTACCACTGGCCGTAGACGGTGTAGGCGTAGTTCAGGCGCCAGACCTTCTCGTCGCCGTACTGGCCCATCTCGACGGTGCCCGGCAGGAGGGTGTCGCGGACCTTGGTGTCCGGGTCGTCGAGGGAGGGGGCGTCCAGCAGGGGGGTCAGCTCGGCGAGCTGGTCCTTGGCGATCAGGGTGGCCGCGTCCATCTGCTCGGCGCCGGAGTTGTCGATGAGGTCGGGCGGGTTGCCGCCGACCATTCTGGGCTGGAGGACCGAGCGGATCTTCTGGGTGGCGGTGAGCTCGACCTTGCCGTAGCTCTCCTCGTAGACCTTCGCGGCGTCCTTGCCGTACTGGGTGCCGAAGCCGCCGTCGAAGATGACGAAGTCCAGGCCGGCGTCCTTGTTGACGCCCAGCGGGTTGTCCTCGCTCTTCTGGCCCTTGGCGACCTCGGTCCCGCCTCCGCCGTCGCTGCTGGCGCAGGCGGAGAGCGCGCTCATGGCGGGGACTGCGATCAGGCCGGCCGCGGTGGCCCGCTTGATCAGATCACGACGGTTGACATCGGTGGATCCCATGCTCAAGTCCTCGCCTTCCGTGAAGGACTCAGGCGGTGTGCCGGAACCCCCGGACACCGCTTGTGAGTTGAAGCAGAGTTGTGCGGGATGTAACGCCGGGTCGTGCGGAGCCGTGCCGGTCTCGTCCGTGCCGTTCCCCCGGGGTCACGGCCTTTCTGATTCTCGTCTTCTGATATGACCACTCAGACGCCGACAGGTATAGTCCACTCTCCTTCCGGTGGGCAAGATCGGTGCGCGTTCGGGTGCCAGTCTTTCCCGAGTTGAGACCTCCGGGAAACGCGGCGGGGCCGCACCTCCCACCATGGGAGGTACGGCCCCGCCGTCACCCCTTGAACGCTGCCGCCGGCCGGCGGCCCGCACGGTCACCCGTACGGCGACCGGCGGCGCCTCAGGTGCGGATCACCCGCGGCTCACTTGCGGATCAGCGAGCGCAGTACGTACTGCATGATGCCGCCGTTGCGGTAGTAGTCCGCCTCGCCGGGGGTGTCGATGCGCACCGTGGCGTCGAACTCCACACCGGTGTCGGTGGTCACCTTCACCGTGCCCGGGATGCCACCCTCGTTCAGCGCGGTGATGCCGCTGAAGGAGAAGGCCTCCTCGCCCGTCAGGCCCAGCGACTCGGCCGACTGCCCCTCGGGGAACTGCAGCGGCAGTACGCCCATGCCGATCAGGTTCGAGCGGTGGATGCGCTCGTAGCTCTCGGCGATGACGGCCTTGACGCCCAGCAGCGCGGTGCCCTTGGCCGCCCAGTCCCGCGAGGAGCCCGAGCCGTACTCCTTGCCCGCCAGGACGACCAGCGGGATGCCGGCGGCCTGGTAGTTCTGGGAGGCGTCGTAGATGAAGGAGACCGGCGCGCCCTCGACGGTGAAGTCGCGGGTGTAGCCGCCCTCGGTGCCCGGCGCGATCTGGTTGCGCAGGCGGATGTTGGCGAAGGTGCCGCGGATCATGACCTCGTGGTTGCCGCGGCGCGAGCCGTAGGAGTTGAAGTCGCGGCGCTCCACACCGTGCTCGGTGAGGTACTTGCCGGCCGGGGTGTCGGCCTTGATGGCGCCGGCCGGGGAGATGTGGTCGGTGGTGACCGAGTCGCCCAGCTTGGCCAGGACGCGGGCGCCGGAGATGTCCTGCACCGGCTCCGGGTCCATGCCCATGCCCTCGAAGTACGGGGGCTTGCGCACGTAGGTGGACCGCGGGTCCCACTCGAAGGTGTCGCCGGTGGGCACCGGCAGCGCCTGCCACTGGGCGTCGCCCGCGAAGACGTCCTGGTAGGAGGTGGAGAACATGTCCTCGCCGATGGCGGAGGCGACGACGTCGTTGACCTCCTGCTCGGAGGGCCACACGTCCTTGAGGAAGACCGGGGCGCCGTCCTTGTCGGTGCCCAGCGGCTCACGGGTGATGTCGGTCCTCATCGAGCCCGCGATGGCGTACGCGACGACCAGCGGCGGGGACGCCAGGTAGTTCATCTTGACGTCGGGGTTGATGCGGCCCTCGAAGTTGCGGTTGCCCGAGAGCACCGAGGTCACCGCGAGGTCGCCCTCGTTGACGGCCCTGGAGACCTCCTCCGGCAGCGGGCCGGAGTTGCCGATGCAGGTGGTGCAGCCGTAGCCGACGAGATTGAAGCCCAGCTTGTCCAGGTACGGGGTGAGGCCGGCGCGGTCGTAGTAGTCCATGACGACCTTGGAGCCCGGGGCCAGGGTGGTCTTGACCCACGGCTTGCGGGTCAGGCCCTTCTCCACGGCCTTCTTGGCCACCAGGGCGGCGGCGACCATGACGTAGGGGTTGGAGGTGTTGGTGCAGGAGGTGATCGCGGCGACGGTGACGGCGCCGTGGTCCAGCTCGTACTCGGTGCCGTCGGGGGCGGTGACGGTGACCGGGTTGGACGGCGCGTCGTCGGCCGGGCCGTCGGCGTGCCGCGGCGCGCCCGAGCCGTTCTCCTGGTGGCCGTAGGCCGGGGCGTCGGAGGCCGGGAAGGACTCGGCGCTCGCCTCGTCCACCGGGGAGGTCACGCCCTTGGGCTGCTCCTGCGCGGGGACGCCCGGCTTGCGGTCCTCGCCGCCGGTGGCTCCGGCGGAGACGTAGTCGCGCACGTCCTTGCGGAACTGCTCGGCGGCCCCGGCCAGGACGATGCGGTCCTGCGGGCGCTTGGGGCCGGCGATGGAGGGCACGACGGTGGAGAGGTCGAGCTCCAGCTTCTCGGAGAAGTCCGGCTCGGCGGCCGGGTCCAGCCACAGGCCCTGCTCCCTGGCGTACGCCTCGACCAGCGCGATCTGCTGGTCGGAGCGGCCGGTCAGGCGCAGGTAGTTCAGGGTCTCGCCGTCGATGGGGAAGATCGCGGCGGTGGAGCCGAACTCCGGCGACATGTTGCCGATGGTGGCGCGGTTGGCCAGCGAGGTGGCGGCCACGCCCTCGCCGTAGAACTCCACGAACTTGCCGACCACGCCGTGCTCGCGGAGCATCTCGGTGATGGTCAGCACCAGGTCGGTGGCGGTGGTGCCGGCGGGCAGCTCGCCGGTCAGCTTGAAGCCGACCACACGCGGGATGAGCATGGAGACCGGCTGGCCCAGCATCGCGGCCTCGGCCTCGATACCGCCGACGCCCCAGCCCAGCACGCCCAGGCCGTTGACCATGGTGGTGTGCGAGTCGGTGCCGACCAGGGTGTCGGGGTAGGCCTGGCCGCCCCGCACCATGACGGTGCGGGCCAGGTGCTCGATGTTCACCTGGTGGACGATGCCGGTGCCGGGGGGCACGACCTTGAACTCGTCGAAGGCGGTCTGGCCCCAGCGCAGGAACTGGTAGCGCTCGCGGTTGCGGCCGTACTCCAGCTCCACGTTCTGCGCGAAGGACTCCGGGGTGCCGAACTTGTCGGCGATGACGGAGTGGTCGATGACCAGCTCGGCCGGGGCGAGCGGGTTGATCTTCGACGGGTCGCCGCCGAGCTCCTTGACGGCCTCGCGCATGGTGGCCAGGTCCACCACGCAGGGCACGCCGGTGAAGTCCTGCATGATCACGCGGGCCGGCGTGAACTGGATTTCCTGGCTGGGCTGGGCCTGGGAGTCCCAGCCGCCCAGCGCCCGGATGTGGTCGGCGGTGATGTTCGCGCCGTCCTCGGTGCGGAGGAGGTTCTCCAGGAGGACCTTCAGGCTGTACGGCAGCCGGGCGGAGCCCTCGACCTTGTCCAGCCGGAAGATCTCGTACGACTCGTCGCCCACCTGCAGCGTGCTGCGGGCGTCGAAGCTGTTCGCCGACACGACAGTCTCCTTCAAGTGCATGGGTTCGCGCGTACCACCGCGATCCTGCCGCCCCGGGCCCCGACCGCTTCGCTCAGGTTCACCTAAGTCGAGGGTCGCCCGGCGAAGCCTCGGTGGACGCGGCGGCGGTACGTCTCTCGGTAGATATCTCGATGTCGAGATAACTCTAGTACATGGCGGCTCCACGGTCATGCCCCGCCTGACTCCGGGTACCCGTGCGCATCCCCCCAAGCGCCGGCGCGACGCCGGATGGAGATGCGCCCCAGCAATAAAAGGGTGAAAGTACGAAGATGCGCGAAAAACACAGGAACACACCCGCGCCCCAGATGTTGACATCTCATATCTGAGATAACATCTCCCTCATGACCGACGACTACCTCATGCGCATCGGCAAGCTCATCCGCGACGCCCGCCAGCACCGCGGCTGGACCCAGGCCCAGCTGGCGGAGGCGCTGGCCACCAGCCAGAGCGCGGTCAACCGCATCGAACGCGGCAATCAAAACATCAGTCTTGAGATGATCGCCCGTATCGGTGAAGCGCTGGACAGCGAGATCGTCTCACTGGGCTACTCCGGCCCGATGCATCTGCGGGTCGTCGGAGGCCGCCGGCTGTCCGGCGCCATCGACGTCAAGACCAGCAAGAACGCCTGCGTCGCCCTGCTGTGCGCCTCCCTGCTGAACTCCGGCCGCACCGTACTGCGCCGGGTCGCCCGGATCGAGGAGGTCTACCGGATCCTGGAGGTACTCGGCTCCATCGGGGTGCGCACCCGCTGGATCAACGACGGCGCCGACCTGGAGATCGTCCCGCCGGCCGAGCTGGACCTGGACGGCATCGACGCCGACGCCGCCCGCCGCACCCGCAGCATCATCATGTTCCTCGGCCCCCTGCTGCACCGCGTGGACCACTTCCGCATCCCCTACGCCGGCGGCTGCGACCTGGGCACCCGCACCGTGCAGCCGCACATGAGCGCGCTGCGGCACTTCGGCCTGGAGGTCACCGCGACCGAAGGCACCTACCACTCGGTGGTCAACCGCTCGGTGCGCCCCACCCGCCCCATCGTGCTGACCGAGCGCGGGGACACCGTCACCGAGAACGCCCTGCTGGCCGCCGCCCGGCACGACGGCACCACCGTCATCCGCAACGCCTCCTCCAACTACATGGTCCAGGACCTGTGCTTCTTCCTGGAGCAGCTGGGCGTGCGGGTGGAGGGGGTGGGCACCACCACGCTCACCGTCCACGGCCTCCCCCGCATCGACCGCGACGTGGACTACTGCCCCTCCGAGGACCCGGTGGAGGCGATGAGCCTGCTGGCCGCGGCCGTGGTCACCGAGTCGGAGCTGACGGTGCGCCGGGTGCCGGTCGAGTTCCTGGAGATCGAGCTGGCGGTGCTGGAGGAGATGGGCCTGGACCACGACCGCGGCGCGGAGTACCGCGCCGACAACGGCCGCACCCGTCTGGTCGACCTCACCGTGCGGCCCTCCAAGCTGGAGGCGCCGATCGACAAGATCCACCCGATGCCGTTCCCCGGCATCAACATCGACAACGTGCCCTTCTTCGCGGCCATCGCCGCCAGCGCCCAGGGCAAGACCCTCATCCACGACTGGGTCTACGACAACCGCGCCATCTACCTGACCGACCTCAACCGGCTCGGCGGGCGCCTCCAGCTCCTGGACCCCCACCGCGTCCTGGTCGAGGGCCCCACCCGCTGGCGGGCCGCCGAGATGATGTGCCCGCCCGCGCTGCGCCCGGCCGTGGTCGTGCTGCTGGCGATGATGGCGGCCGAGGGCACCTCGGTGCTGCGCAACGTCTACGTCATCAACCGCGGCTACGAGGACCTGGCCGAGCGGCTGAACTCGGTGGGCGCGCGCATCGACATCTTCCGCGACATTTGATGACCGAGTGCCGCCGTACCCCTTCCTGACCTGCGATGCAATGGGTCAGGAAGGGGTACGGCGGCATCTCCGGGACTTCTCTGGGACTTTGAGCCCGCGGCGCCTGCGGTGGCGGACCTGGTCGGCCGGTTCCGCAGCCGTGCGCCGGATCCCGTCGGTCAACCGCCGTCGGCCCGGCGACCTGCGGCCAACCCGCGCCGCGGACAGCGACGACTCCAGCACCGGCCACTGCTCGTCAGAGAGACCCCCACGCCCCACACCGTGATCATCACAGCATGAGGCGTGGACCCGGGCCCCGGCCTGAAACACCCCCTAGCGGTGCAGTGTGCGGTGGATGCGGTGAGCGATTCCGTCGAGGGTCGCGGCGGCCATCAGCTCCATCATGGACAGTTCGCAGTGGAAGGTCTGCTGGAGGGAGACGGAGAGTTCCGCGCCCATGAGCGAGTCCAGGCCGAGGTCAGCGAGGTTCGCGGTGGGGCCGACGCGGTCCGTGGTGGTCTGGAGGACACGTGCGGTCGCATCGACGACGATCTCGGTGACCAGGTCGAGTCGCGCTTGGTCGCTCTCGGCGGACTTCAGGCGCTTGCGCAGGTCGTCGGCCTGGACGCGGGACGTGCGAGGGTCCGTGTGGGCCAGCTGGGCGGTGAAGCGGGCCACGGACAGCGCTGGGAGCAGGCCGGGGAGCCGGTCCCAGTCCATGACACCGATGACCGCCCGGCCGTACGCGCGGTGCAGATGCCGGTCGAAAGCGGCCAGAGCGGTGGCCGGAGAGATCAGTCCCATGCCGGAGCGGGCGATGGTGTCGGCCATCTGCGTCCGTGCGACGTAACCGGTTTCGGAGATGCCGCCCCACGCCAGGGCCAGACCCGGCCTGCCGTGGTCCCAGCGCTGCCGCGCGAGTGCTTCCAGGTAGAGATTGGCGGCCGCGTACGGGGCTTGGTGCTGGTTACCGATCAGGGCGGCGACGGAAGAGTAGACGACGAAGAAGTCGAGCGCGCGGTCGCGTGTGAGGTCATGGAGCACCGAGACTCCGCGCACCTTGGGGGCCAGGACGTTGGCGAACCGCTCAGCGGTGAGGTCGCTCAGGGGCGCGTCGTCGAGGTGCATGGCGGCGTGCACGATGCCGCGTACCGGACGACGGAGCTGATCCGCCTCCGCGAGGACCGCCTCGACAGCCTCGGGCTCGGTGACATCGGCGCCGTACACCCGTACCGTCGTGCCCGCCTTCTCCAGGTCGGCGACCAGACCGGCGGCTTCGGGCGCCCGGAGACCGCGCCGGGAGAGGAGTGCCAGATGACGGGCGCCCCGGCCGGCGAGGTGGCGGGCCGTCGCCGCGCCCAGGCCGCTCAACCCGCCGGTGATCAGATACGTGCCGTCGGGGTCGAGCCGCACCGCCGGTTCGGGCCGGTCGATGACGACCGGCATGCTGTCGGTGAAGGAGATGACGACCTTGCCCAGGTGACGCGAGTGGCGCAGCGCGCTGAACGCGTCCTCGATGCGGCCGGCGGGATGACTCTGATGGGGCAGGGCCCGGTAGACGCCGGCCGCCACGCGCTCACTGACGGTGCGAAACGCGGCAGCGGCCACCTCGGGCGCATCGGCGATGAGGCGGGTGAGGTCGACGCCGTAATAGGCCAGGTTGTCCCGGAAAGGACGCAGGAGCAAGGGGGCGTTGGCGTAGATGTCGCGTTTGCCCAGTTCGACGAACCGGCCCCCCGGCGTCAGGCACTCCAGGCTGCGGGCGATGGCCTCGCCGGCCAGCGAGTTCAGTACGACGTCCACGCCCCGGCCCGCGGTCGCGTCTCGGACCTGGTGCGCGAAGGAGAGGTCCCGGGAGTTGAAGACCGCCTCGGCGCCGAGCGTGCGCAACAGGTCGCGCTTGGCCGGTGTGCCGGCGGTGGCGATCACCCGGGCGCCGACGTGTCGCGCGTAGGCGAGGGCGGCCAGGCCGATGCCGCCGGCGCCGCCATGGACGAGCACGGTCTCGCCGGCACGGAGGTGGGCGAGGGTCTCCAGAGAGTGCTGGACGGTGAGGAAGACCGTGGGCAGCGTCGCCGCCTGTTCGAAGGTCATGTGATCGGGTATGCGGCCGGCCAGCTCGGTCCGCACCCGTGCATGGGAGCCGAGCGCACCGCGGGCGAGGGCGAACAGGCGGTCGCCCACCGACCACTCGGTCACGTCCGGGCCGGTGGCAGTCACGATGCCGGCGCACTCCAGACCCAGGAGAGGCCCTGTGGGGGTGGCCGGTTCGGCGTCGGGAGGAAGCGAGCCCTCCGCGAGCATCACGTCGCGGTAGTTGAGCGCGGCGGCCTTGACACGGAGGACCACCTCGCCGGGGCCTGGCTCTTCCGGCTCGGCGGGAGTCCAGGTCAGCCGGTGACCGCGTCCCGGGCGGTGCAGCCGCAGCCGGTAGGTGTCGTCGCGGTGGGCCTGTCGGGTCGCGGGCGGGAGCGGGCGCACTCGGGGGACGAAGCGGCCGTGCCCGTCCAGCACGGTCTCGTCCTCCTCGCCCGGCGCACCGGACCGGGCCGGCGCGAGGAGTTCCGCGGTGAGTCGAGCGGCGTCCTGCGCCAGGTCCCCGGAGGAGGAGACGCTGACGCGGCGTACCGTCAGGATCGGGTGCTCGTTGGCCGCGACCCGGCCGACGCCCCACAGCGCGGCGGCCCAGGGCAGGCCCCCGGTGTCCGCCGGCGCGGGATGCAGGCCCGTCGGGGGAGTGACCAGCCACAGTTGGGGGTCGGCGTGACCGGCGGCGGCCAGGGCGACCGCCGCGGCCTTCACGACGCCCGCGGCCTCCGTGACGAGACCGGCGTCGGGTCGCTCCTGCTCGGTGCCGAAGAGCAGGAGCACGCGTGACGGCACCTGGCCGGTGAGGTCGCCGATCCCCCGGTCCCAGGCGTCCGACACGCGCCTGCCGGTGACGTGGGCCCCGGCCGCACGGAGGTCGTCGGCCAACGCCTCGGCCAGGGACTGACCGGCGGCGTCGGTGACGACCAGCCACGGGTCGTCGGCGCGGGACGGGGTTTCCGGGGCGGGCGGGGCGGGAATCGGGCGAGCCCGGGGCACAACGCTCCGCCGCGCGACCAGCAAGGAGTGGTCCCGCGCGGTCTCCGGTCGCTCGCTGCCGATGTCGGCGACGGCGTCGAAGCCGCAGTCGGACAGCAACGGCGGCCATGCCGCACGGGGCAGCAGAGGGCTGGTGCGCAACTGGCTGTCGGTGAACGACCAGTACTCCGGCAGCAGTCCGAAGCAGGGGCCGAGGATCTCCTCATCGTGACTCTCCAACGCCAGCAGTTGCCCACCGGAGTCGAGCAGCCCCGCCAGCCGTGTGCACGTGGCCCGCAGGTCGGCGGTGGCGTGCAGCACGTTCGCGGCCACGATCAGGTCGTACGACCCGGGCGCGAAACCCTGCTCCGCCGGGTCGCGGTCCAGGTCCAGCACGCGGTAGTCGAGGTAGTCGTGGTCGGCGAACCGGGCCTGCGCGCGAGGAAGGGAGGCCGGTGTGACATCGGTGAAGGTGTAGCTCGTGAGGTGGGGCGGAAGCACGGGAAGCAGCGCCGCGGTGAGACCGCCGGTGCCGGCGCCCACCTCGAGCACACGCAGAGGGCGGCCGGCCGGCCACGTGCCCAGCGCCTCCTCGATGACGAGACGGGCATAGTGGCCGTGCGCGCGCATCTGCGGGGTGTCGGCGTGGAAGGCCTCCGCGAGGTGGCGGTCGGCCTCGTTGAACAGCACCTCACGGGCGTCGGTCCGGCCGGTGAGGACATCGGTCAGATGCGTTCCACAACGGGCGGACAGGGCGATGGCGGTGATCCACTGGGGGCAACGCTCCGCCCACCGGCGCGTCTGGGCCTCCGCGGCGGCGGCCACGCCGGTGAACTCCCAGCGCTCCCCACCCGAGGTGGGCCGGAGCAGCCCGGCCTTGGCCGCCAGTCCCGCGAGCAGTCGCGCGTAGGGGGCATAGTGCGGTCGCAGGCCCGCGTCCAGGAGATCATCCAGGGAGAACGGGCCGGTACCGGGGAGCAGCGCGGCGAAGGCAGCGGCGGCATAGTGCCCCGCCGTCGTCTTCGCCATGGCGGCGAAGCGCGGATAGTCGTCCGTCTGGTCCGCCTCGAAGGCCGTCCGGGCCGCGGCCGTCGCCGCCGTCAAGGTCTCCGGTCCCGGCAGCGGAACGGTGGAGTGGGCCGCCGGCCACCCGCCGGGCAGTGGCGCGTGGCGCAGTACGGTGGCCAGCTCCTGCACCCCGTCCTTGGCACCGAGAGCACGCAGGCGGCAGCCGGACAGCTCAGCGGCGACGGTGCCGTCCTCCAGACTGACGGTGACGTCGACGACGGCGTCCGAACCGGTGAGGTGGCGCAGCCTGACGTGGATCCGCCCCCGGGCCGACGGCTGGTGCCAGACCTGCGCTTTCTCGACGGCCGCGGGCAGGAACACACGGCCGTCCGCGACCGGGGCGAGGAGTGGTGCGGTCGCGTGCAGGGCCCCGTCGCTGATCACCGGGTGCGCCTCGAAACCATGGCCGTCTTCCGCGGCCGCGGCGGGGAGTTCGTAGGTGGCGGTGACCCAGGAGTCGGACACCCGCAGAGCGGTCAGGACCTGGAAGGCGGGCCCGTAGTGCAGGCCGGCGCGCGCGATGCGCTCGTAGTACACCGCGGCGTCGACCGCCGTCCCTCCCTCGGGGGAGGTGATCGGTGCGGGCCCGGGCTCGGTATGCCGTCGCACTCGGCCTCGTGCGTGCGGTGTCCAGGGCGCGGAGGCGTCCCGGCGGGAGGCGACGAGGACGATGCCGTCCTCGACCGACAGGGACGTCTGCACGGAGACGGGCGTCGGGTCGTCGGCGCGCGGCAGGGTCAGCGGCTTGAGCAGGGTGAGGTCGGTGACCTCGCACCGGGCGCCCAGACCCGCACGGCCCGCCGCGAGCGCGGCCTCCAGATACGTGGTGGCCGGCATGACGATGTCCGTGCCGAGCCGGTGATCAGTCAGCCACGGCAGCCTGCCGAGCGTGAGCTGCTGGTGCCAGGTCGGCTCGGCGACAGCCGCCCGTCGGCCCAGCAGGGGATGTACGACCGTCCTGTCCTGAGGCACCGAGGCCCACCAGTCGGGTGCTCCGTTCCAGTGCCGCTCGCGCTGCCAGGGGTATCCGGGCAGGGACACCACTGTGCCGGGCCGGGGGAAGCACCGCGCGCCGGGGCGGACGCCCGCGGCGATGACCGCGGCGGCGGCACGTCGCACGGCGGTGGGGCCGTCGGTGTCGCGGCGCAGTGTGGCGTGCGCGCCGGCCCGCGCGGGCAGCAGCCGCTTCAGGTAGGTGGCCAGGACGGGGTGGGGACCCACCTCGACGAAGGAGGTGCAGCCCAGGTCCGCCAGAGCCCGGACGGCGTCTGCGAACAGGACCGGTTCACGTACGTTCCGCCACCAGTAACCGGCATCGAGCCGCGGGCCCGTCGGCACGGCCCCCGTGACGGTTGAGGCGAACGCGAGTCGGCCCGGTCGTGGCCGGAGCGTGCTCAGCGGCCCCGTGACATCGCCGCGCACGGGGTCCATGTGCCGGGAGTGGAAGGCATAGTCCAGGTCCAGGAGCCGGAAGAACACCCCGCGCGCCGTCAGCTGTTCGCCAAGCTCCGTCAGCGCGACAGGGTCACCGGCGAGCGTGACGTCGGTGGGGCTGTTGACACCAGCGATCTCCAGGCGTCCCTCGAAGGCCGCCAGCTCCTTCGTGACCTCGCCGACGCCCAGGCCGACCGCGGCCATGCGCCCGCTGCCGGCGGTGGCGGCCTGGGCGCGGCTGCGTACCGCCACGACGCGGCACGCCTCCTCCAGATCGAGACAGCCGGCCACGTACGCGGCGGCGATCTCACCGACGCTGTGCCCGACGACAGCGTCCGGCTCGATGCCGGCGGCTTCCAGCAGCCGGACGACACCGACCTGCACGGCGAACAGCAGAGGCTGGGCGACCTCCGTGCGCTCCAGGTCGGGTGAGCCCCCGGCGAGCCTCTCCGCCACGGACCACCTCAGGTGCGGGCGCAGGCAGGTGTCGACTTCGTCGACGGCGGCGGCGAAGACGGGCTCCGTCATCAGGTCCGCGCCCATTCCCGCCCATTGGGAACCGTTGCCGTCGAACACGAACGCGACTCGCCCCGGCGCCGCGCGAACGGCGGTCGTCGCCGCCCCGGGCGTCTCACCCCCCGCAAGCCGCAGAAACGCGTCGGCCGCCTGCGACGGATCCGCGGCCCAGACACAGGCGGCGTGTTCGTGGCGCGTGCGCCGCAGGGTGGCGGTGTAGGCGATGTCGTACAGACCGTCCTCGGTGAACTGCAGGTACTCCGCCATCTGTTCGCAGGCCCGCTTCAGGGCCACCGGTGTTCGGGCGGACACCACCACCGGCAGAGCGGCCTCCGGTGACGGTCCGGGCAGCGACTCGCCCACGGGGGCCGCCGGAGCGGCCGCGATGACGACGTGGGCGTTGGCGCCGCCGAAACCGAACGAGTTGACACCCGCGACCGCCGTCCCGGATGAGTCGAGCGGCTCAGGCCGAGCGACCGGGCGCACGTTGAGATCGTCGAAGGCGATCTCCGGGTTGAGTCGTTCGGCATGCAGCGTGGCCGGGATCCGCTGGTGCCGCAGGACCAGCATCGCCTTGAACAGACCCGCCATGCCGGCGGCGGCCTCCATGTGCCCGAGGTTGCTCTTGACCGATCCGATGGGCAGGGGCCCCCGGTCGCGACCGACCGCGAGCGCCCGGCCGATGGCCTCCACCTCAAGCGGATCCCCGGCCCGGGTGCCCGTGCCATGGGCTTCCAGGTACGCGACGTCGTCGGGTACCAGCCCCGCCCGCGCGTACACCTGACGCAGCAGCGCCTGCTGCGCGACGCTGCTGGGCAGCGCGAGGCCGGGGGTGCGTCCGTCGTTGTTGGTACCGCTGGACAGGATCACAGCGTGGACATGATCTCCGTCCGCCCTGGCGTCGGCCAACCGCTTCAGCAGTACGAGGCCACCACCCTCCGCACGGGCGAACCCGTCCGCCTCGGCCGAGAACGGCCGGCAGCGGCCTGTGGGCGACAGCATGGAGGCGTTGCAGAAACCGGCGTACAGATGGGGGTTGAGGAGAACGTTGATGCCCCCGGCCACCGCGACACGGGCATGTCCGTTGCGCAGGTGCTCACACGCCTGGTGCACGGCGGTCAGCGCGGAGGAGCAGGCGGTGTCCACCATGACACTCTGTCCGTGCCAGTCGAAGTAGTGCGACAGACGGTTGGCGGCGATGGCACCCGCCGTACCCGACACCGTGTAGGCGTTGCCCGACTCCGGTGACCTCGACTGTAACTGACCGTAGTCCAGGCTCGAGCAGCCGACGAACACCGCTGTGTCCGACCCCTCCAGCCGGGCGGCATCGGTGCCCGCGTCATCCAGCACCTCGACCGCCATCTCCAGCAGCAGCCGCTGCTGGGGATCCATCTGGGCCGCCTCCCTGGGGGAGATTGCCGTGAAGTAAGTGGTGTCGAAGCCCGCCACGTCGTCCAGGAAACCGCCCGCCGCGGTGTACGACTGACCGGGACGCCGATGGGTGTCCACGAAGTCCGCCGTCGGGAAGCGGTCCGGGGGTACTTCTCCGACCAGGTCGGCACCGGCCGCCAGCACAGCCCACAGATCGTCCAGGTGGTGGATCCCGCTCGGCAGACGACAGGCCGTGCCCAGCACGGCGACGGCGTCATCGGATATCGGGGTCATGTGCGAGGGCAACTGTGCTCCCAACTGACTGGTACGGATGTTCCGGCCGGCACGGCGGAACGCTCGTGCCGGCGTGGCGGAGAAGGGGGCGGCGGCCCGCTGACCGCTATCCCGGGGAAGAGGCCGGCAAGGCGTCGAATCCGAGTGCCCGCTGAAGAAAGCGTGCGTCGACCGGCGCGGGCTCCGGCAGCCCGGGGGTGTCGGCCAGCGCGTGGGTACGGTCGTACCGGTGCTGAAGCCGGCAGTAACTGATAAAGCCCGTCAAATGCCTGGCGATGAAGAGTTCGGGCACACTCGCCCCGTCGAACTCCTCCGCGCACTCCAGTCGCAGACCGGCGTGATGCCGCTCCAGGACACGGAGCACGTCTGCCAGTCGGGTGGGCGTGGGGTGAACGATGTGGTAGGTGCGTACCCCGGAGTCCGCACGAGGCGTGTCGCACCCGATGCGGACCATCGCCTCGGTCGCGTAGTCGCTCGGCACGATGTTGAAGGTGGCGGAGGGCGACGCGTTGATCCGCAGGCGCGTCTCGGTTCCCCGCGGGCGCTCGGCCTCCGGCGGGATACCGGGCGCGCCCCCCTCCGCGAGAATCTTGATCATCTTTCCCAGCTGGGCCAGCGGATGTTCCGCCGCGCTGTCCGGCAGGGGCCGGTCGCTGGCCACCACGCCGGGGCGCAGTACCAGCGCCGGACGCGCACGTCGGGCCGCCCACCGGCGGACCAGTTGCTCCGCCGCGTACTTCGACGCGTCGTAGTGCGTCACGAAACCGTGGACGTCGGTCAGATCGTCCTCCAGCACCGGCCCGGCGGGCCGGTTACCCGCGACCGCCATGGTGCTCACGTGCACCAGTCGGCATGCGGGCCGTGTCTGGTCCAGAAAAGCGAGAACGTGGGCGGTGCCCTGCGTGTTCACTCGGAAAAGACGCTCCCGCTCCCCAGCCAGGGCAATGTCACCCGCGCAGTGCCAGACGGCATCGACCTGCCCTGCCAGCCGGGCGTGCAGTGCCGGCGTCAGCCCCAGCCACGGCAGCGTCACATCGCCCGAGACGCAGCGCAGCCGCTGCAGGGCGACGCTGTCCGTATCCCCCTGCAGGCGGATCGCCGCCACGACACGGTCGCGTAAAGCCGAAGGCTCACCCCGCCCCAGTGCGACAACCTGCTGGTTCCGCGTCGTCAGCAACGCATGCGCGATACGTGAGCCCACAAAACCGGTGGCACCCGTAATCAGAACGGTCACCGCCTCAGGATGGGTGAAGGGGGCCAGAAGAGCAAAAGCGCGGTGAGGTTTTTCTCGGCGAGATGATCCGCGCGAAGCCGGACGAGGCTCTGGTACCCGGAAAATCCGGGCGGCCCTGCCCAGCGGCGGGCAGACGCAAAGCCCCTGGCAGGACGGTTCTCACCACAGGATCGTCCTACGACACCGGAGGCTTCACGTTGGTTCCCTGCCGAGCCATGCTTGACATCCCGCGCCCGGTGGTGGCGTTCTCCGCGCTCCTGCCGGCCGTCCACCGGCGGAAGACCGGCACCCGGGGACAGGTCCCAGCCGCCCACTGCCGCCGAGGAACAAGGCCGACCTTCGGCGCACAGGTCAGCGCCCCGCGACCGGCCATCGCAGCAGGTCATGGCGCTGGCTGGCCCCTCCCGCGACATCTGACGGCCGGGCTCACCCGGGCCGGGAGGCGGAGACGGCGCACGCCGCGGACAGCAGCTGGGCGTCGAGCAGGCCGGCGTCCGCGAGCCGGGTGCCCCTGGAGTACGCCCCCAGGACGGCCTTGGCCAGCGGAAGCGCCTCGGGCGGGCGGCGGAGCAGCGGCCTGACCCAGGCCTCGACGGCCGCGTCGAGCTCACCGGCCGGCACCGCCTTGTGGAGGACGGACATCTCCCGCGCCTCCTCGGCTCCGAACGGGGCGCAGGTGAGGAGGAGTTCGCGGATCCTGGCGGTTCCGGCCTCGCTGAGCAGCCGGGGCAGGACGCCGCCCCACACCGGTGCCACGCCCAGGGCGACCTCGGGCAGCCGGAACCGGGTGGTGTCCGCCCCGGCCCGCAGGTCGCAGAAGACGGTGAGGGCGAGGCCGGCGCCGACGACCTTTCCGTGGACCCGGGCGATGGTGATCGCGGTGGTGGTGTCCAGGGCCTCGCAGACGCGCCGGGCCCTGTCGGCGATCACACGGAGTCCGCCCCCGCCGGGGTCCGCCTTCAGGGAGGCGGCGAACTCCTCCCGGTCGGCGCCCAGGCAGAAGTGCTCCCCCGCCCCGGAGAGCACCAGGACCCGGATCTCGGGGCGGTCGTTGACCGCGCCGAGGACGGCGAGGAGTTCGTCGAGAGCGGCGGCGGTGAGGGTGTTGCCGGTCTCCGGGCTGTTCAGGCGGACGTGCAGGACGGGTCCGTCCTGGCTGACGTGGAGTGTCTTGTACCGGTTGTCCATCGGGGCGGTCACGGGCACCTCATGGCAGGGCGACGGGCAGGGTGAGCATACGGCGGAAGGCGACCCTCGGGGCCCACTGGGGCTCGCGGGCGAGGACGAGGGCGGGGAAACGTTCGAGCAGAGCGGTCAGCAGGGTCGTGGCCTCCAGGCGGGCCAGGGGCGCGCCGAGGCAGTAGTGGATGCCCCCGCTGAAACTCAGGTGGGCCGCTTTGCGGCGGACGTCGAAGGTGTCGGGATCGGGGCAGTGGGCGGGGTCGCGGTTGGCGGCGCCGATCATGAGGTGCACCATCTGGTCCTCGCGGATGTCGACGCCGGCGAGGGTGAGGTCCTTGCTCGCGATGCGGCTGGCGACGTGGGTGGGTGCGTCGTACCGCAGCGCCTCCTCGACCGCCGCGGGGATCTGCTCGGGGTGCCCGCGCAGCCATTCCCACTGCCCCGGGTGCTCCAGGAGGAGCTGGACCGTGGTGGCCAGCAGGGTGGAGGTCGTCTCGAGTGCGGCCAGGAGGACGAACAGGGTGGTGTGGTAGACGGCTTCGTCGGCGGCCTCCCGGTCGGGCTCGATCTCGTCCCAGGCCCGGATCCAGGCCGAGACCGGATCGGGTCCTGGCCTGGAGCGTCGCTCGCGGACCAGGGCGGTGAAGTAGCCGCGCAGCTGCGCCGTCGCCGCGTCGGACAGCGCGAGCTGGCTGGCGGAGGGGAGGAGTTCCTGGGCGAAGACCTGGTCGTGGGTGAGGTCGCGCAGCAGCGGGTGGTCGGCGGCCGGCAGGCCGAGCCACCGGCCGATGGTGATGACGGGCAGTTCCTCGGCGACCAGGGGAACGAAGTCCGCCTCTCCGCCGGCGAGGTGCTCGGCGAACCGGTCGAGGAGACCGCGGGTGATGTCGGCGACCGGGCGCCGCAGCTCCTCCAGCGATCTGCGGTCGAGCCTGCCGCTGGTCACCCGGCGTACCCGTGTGTGGTCGGGCGGGTTGAGCGCGGGCAGGGTCTTGCTCATCTCCCGGGAGGACACCGCGCTCCACCGCGTCGCCTCTCCCTGACTGGCACGCCACCGGGCGTCGGGGACGTGCCAGTCCCTGCTGCGCAGGACCCGGTCGGCCAGGCCGAAGGAGGTGATCAGATGCCCTCCCCACGGGGCCGGGATGATGTCCCCCATCGCCCGGAGTTCCGCGTAGTAGGGGTAGGGGTCCCTCTGGCCCGCGGCGGTCCGCAGGCGGGATATGAGGGCTGCGACGGAACGCCGGTCGGCGGAGGGGGCTATCGCGGGTCCCACGCGGGGCACTCCTTCGAGGCGGGGGCGGTTCGAACAACCTGCCGTCTCTACCCCTGGGACGGAATGACTATGCGAATACCCCCCTGTCACGTGCTGTTACGTAGATCACGCTCCGGTGAGCCACTTGAGGAAGGAACTCCACCGCGTGGCCTTCGCATGGGACTGCGACACGGGGGGCGCGGCGTGGTGAGCGGGCTCCTCGGCCGACGCCGAGGCCCGCCGCGGACGGTCCTGGAGCTGCCGGGCCGACGGCGGGGCGGGGGTGAAGTGGACGGGCAGGGTGGTGAGTGTTCTGCTCCACGGGGTCGGCTGCCAGGTCAGGCGGTCGAAGTCGATGCCCAGGGAGATGTCGGGCAGACGGGTGAGGATCCTCTCGATCGCCCTGGTCCCGATCAGGTTGGCGGGGTCCTTGGCGGGACACACGTGGGGGCCCGCGCCGAAGGCGAGGTAGGCCCGCCCCCTGAGGGCGTAGCGGCTCTCGGTCACGGCCGGGTCGGTGTTGGCGGCCGCGAAGCTGATCACCACCGGGTCGTCGGCCCGCAGGACCCTGCCGTCGAGCTCCACGTCCTGTACGGGGTAGTGCACGGCGTAGTTGGCGATGGGGGCGTACTTCCACAGCACCTCGTTGACGGCGTCCTCGACCAGCACCTGGCTGCCGGTGTACCGGTCGTCGCCGAGTATCAGGGCGATGCCCGTGCTGATGAGGGAGGTCAGCGGTGCGGTGCCGCCCGACAGCAGCGTGACGAGCTGGTTGACCATCTCGTCGTCGTTGAGACCCGCGGGGTGCTTGAGCATCCGGGAGGTCACGTCGTTGCCCGGTGACCGCCGCTTGAGGGTGACGAGCCGGTGCAGGGCCTGTCCGAGGATCTGGTTGGCCTGCTCGGCGTCGGATCCGCCCTCGAAGATGCCGGAGACGCCGAAGACGATGTCGTCGCCGATGTCGGGCGGGCACCCGAAGAGCTCGCTGAAGACCAGCAGGGGCAGCTGCTGGGCGTAGTCGGTGACGAGGTCGGCCCTGCGGCCGCGGCCGCTGATCTGGTCGATGAGGTAGTCGGCGACCTGTTCCACGTGGCGCCCCAGCTGATGGGGGTCGACGGTGTCCAGGCCGTCCGTCGCCACCTGCCGCAGCCGCGCGTGGTCGGCCCCGTCGGAGAACAGGGCGTTGGGCCGGTAACCCATCATGGGCAGGGCCGGGCTGTCGGCCGGTACGCGGCCCTCGTTGAGGGCACGCCAGCGGCGTGCGTCCCTGACGAACGTGTCGGGGTGCTGCAGGATGTGCAGCGCGGCCGCGTAGCTCGTCACCAGTTCGGCTTCGACGCCGGGCGCCATCTCCACGGGCGCGCTGGCCCCGGACTGCCTCAGGTGGTCGTAGTAGCTGTCGGGATCACTCCCGAACTCGGTCGTGTACAGGGGGACTCTGCCATGGGCGGGGCAGCCGGGCGGGGGCTGCCGGTAGTCCGGTCGGTGCTGCACGGGGGGCTCCTAGTCGGTACGGGAGAGGAGATACTCCACGAAAGTGATGAGGGTGTTGGCCGAGGATGCCTGGTCCCGGACGTCGCAGGAGACCACGGGCACGTCGTCGGGCAGGTTGAGCGCCTCACGGATCTCGCCGACGGCGTAGGAGGGGGATCCGTCGAACTGGTTCACCCCGACCGCGCACGGGAGCCCGTACTGCTCCACGAGGTCCAGGACGGGGAAGGACTCGCCCAGCCGCTCCGGGTCGACCAGCAGCAGCGCGCCCAGGGCGCCGATCGAGAGGTCCTCCCACAGTTGCTGGAAGCGCTGCTGTCCGGGGGTCCCGAACAGGTACAGGACCAGCTCGTCGCTGAGGGTGAGGCGGCCGAAGTCCAGGGCGACCGTGGTCGTCGTCTTGTCCGGCGTGCCGGCCAGGTCGTCCACGCCGGTGCTGGCCTGCGTGATCAGCTCCTCGGTGCGCAGCGGCTCGATCTCGGAGATGCTGCCGACGAAGGTGGTCTTGCCCACGCCGAAGTGACCGACGACCAGGATCTTCACCGTCGTCCGGACGGACCGGCCCAGGTGGACCGGTCCACGGTCAGGCGAATCGAGCACGGAGGCCATGCAGTACATCCTCGAGAAGTTGTCTGGGGACGCGCTCGGCACTCGGCACCGGAGCGCGGGTCAGGATCATTCCGTTTTCGGCCAGTTCGGCGAGCAGCCCGCGCACGATCCCCAGGGGGAGGCCGAGGTGCCCGGCGATCTCGATGACCGAGAGGTAGCCGCCCACGCACAGTTCCAGGACGCTGCGGCTCTCCGGGGAGACCACCCACCTGTCGGTCGCGTCATCGGCGGCCATGATCAGCGTCGTCACCGAGAACTCCCGTTCCGAGGGGATCTCACGGCCGCCTGTGATGACGTAGGGACGTACTAATCTTCCGGTCGCCTCGAAGGCCGGGTCTTCAGTGCTCACGTCTCATCAGCCATCTCGCGAGCCGGGGTGGTCATCTCTCCGCCGAGGCTCTGCACGAGCTGGTGCATGCGGAAGGTGATCCCCTCCATGTCGACGTCCGTCGAGGCCGAGACGGCCAGATACGCCCCGCTGCCGGCCGCCACGAGGAAGAGCCATCCGTGGTCGAACTCGACCACCGTCTGACGCCACCGCGACTCCCCCTCGGAGCCCACGAAGCCCGCCGTGGAACGGCTGATCGACTGCAGGGCGCTCATCGCCGCGGCCGTCCTGTCGGCCAGATCGGGGTGAAGGGCCTCGGTCATGCCTCGCTTGAGACCATCGGCCGAGACGAGCAGCGCATGCCGCGCGCCGGGCACCTTCAGGATGTTCGTGAGCATCCATGACAGGTCTTCCTGCATCAAGAGTCCTGTCCTTCCTGATTCGTCACGGGGAGCTGTCGGCCTGTCCGCGTGCCCCTCTGCAGCGCCGCCATCCTGGCGGCGGCGGACTCCACGTTCTGCCCGGGCTGCCTGCCGGTCTCCGGGGAGGCGGTGTGCACGAGGGTGATGGGGGCCTTGCGTTCGCCCCTCTTGGGCAGGCCGTTGGCGGTGCGGTCGCCGGAGAGCTGCTGCGCGGCCGGGGCGTTCCGCGGGGTGGCGTCCATGGCTGGTGTACTCCTCCGCTCGGTGTACTCCGTCGTCAGGAGCCCCTCGGGAAGGCGCAGGATGGCCCGCGCACCGCCAAAGGGAGAAGTGGTGCTGACGTCCACGGCGAAGCCGAAACGACGCGCCAGTTCGGCCACCACGGGGAACCCGAACTGCGGAGGGTTGCCGAGTTCGGACAGACCGGGCCGGTGCTCGCCCGAGAAGAGTTCCGCGGCCTTCTGCTTCCTCTCCGGGCTCAGACCCGGGCCGGCGTCGTCGATGATGACGCACAGCCCCTGGTGGACGGGCTGGAGGTTCACCTCGATCGTACTTTCGGGGCGTGAGTAGCTCGCGGCGTTGGCGAGCAGCTCGGCGACGGCCAGGGCGACACCGTCCACCGCGGCGGGAACGATGGCGAAGTTGGTCTGGGAGCGGATCTGAACCCGGTCGAAGGGGCCGATCTGGCCCTGGGCACTGCGGATCACGTCATGGACCGACGCGGGCTCCCTGCGCCGCCCGGGGAACCCGCCGCACAGGATCGTGATGCCCAGTGCGCGCCGGGCGAACTGGGCGTTGGCACGGTCCACCTCCAGCAGCGACTGGAGGATCTTGTGGCCGCCGTACTCCTGTTCCAGCCGGTCCAGTATGAGCTGCTGCTCACCGGCGAGGAGACGGAGGGTCTGCATGGCGGACTTGAGGACGGCGGAGATCTTCCCGTCGGTGACCTCCCTGACCTCCCTGGCTGCCTCCTCGGCGTTGTCCTCGGCCCTGGCCAGCCTTTTCCGGGTTTCCGCCAGATTCTTCTCCAGTTCTCCGACACGGTTTTTATTCAGCGTTAAATCGCTGGCCAACTGCCGGGCGCGCCGTCTGCTCAGGAGGAGTACGACTGTGACGACAAGCGCCACAGCGGCCAGACCCCAGAAGACCGGGTCCGTGAAGTAATGTGCCATGAGCTCTCTCTGTTTAACGAGGGGTCATGATTAAGGCTGCGTTCCGCTTGTATCGCAGGAAACGCAGAAGCGCACCGGCACGCCGCGATCCCCCCGCCGCGCCCGCTACCTGCTCAACCTCGCCAAGCGTAGCCGCTGCGGATCCGGCCGTTCCGCACCGTCAGGAACCCGTCCCCACGGCGCACTTGGCGGCTCGGGTACCGGCGAGCCGGATGCTGGCGAGCAAGCGCGTCGATCTTAGCACCGCGCATCCCGCTGCCGTTTTTGGAAAGTCAGGCCATTTCGCCATCGCGGGCATATTCACCTGTCACTCACCTTTTGGGCGTTTTGCTTCTCCGCTCACCCGGCGAAGGCGGAGCCGCGAAGCCGGTCGACGCCGAGCAGACATGGCCGTCATCATCACTTTTCGGACGGAATTCTCAGGGGATCCCCCGGTCCTTCATACGGGCAAAACCGAGGCCGCCACCGGCACTCTCGACCACCGGCCGGAGGGAATCACCGGCCTCTGGCTCGAGGCGGCGCCCGAGCCCGCCGCCCGGATGGTCCCCCGGCGCTCCCCGGGCCGCCCGCACCGTGTGGCGATCGGCCGGGCAGCCGACGGCGGGCGCCGGGCCGGGGGCCTTCGCTCGCCCCTCGGACGGCCCTCGGGCGCAGGGGTACCGCTGTGCCGCCGCCGCGGCGGCTCCCGCGCTGAGGGCGGAGTCAGGCCGGGGAGCCGCCTCCGAGGACGACCGTCCTCTCGTCGGAGCAGGTGTCCGGGGCCTCGCCGGGCCGCTCCCCCCGGCGGAACTCCCTCGGGCTGACGCCGCGTTCCCGCTTGAAGGCGGCACTCAGGGCGAACGGGCCCGAGTACCCCACCCGCCGGGCGATGCCGGCGACGGACAGTTCGGGGTCGCGCAGCAGTTCGGCGGCGAGCGTCAGCCGCCACCCGGTCAGGTAGGACATCGGCGGCTCGCCGACGAGTTCGGTGAAGCGGCGGGCCAGCGCCGCCCGGGAGATCCCGACGGAGGAGGCGAGCGAGGCGACCGTCCACGGCCGGCCGGGCCGCTCGTGCAGCAGCCTCAGGGCCTGTCCCACCACTGGGTCGCCCTGGGCCCGGAACCAGGGCGGCGCGCCGGTACCGGGCTCCGCGAGCCAGGAGCGCAGGACGTCGATGAGCAGCAGGTCGAGCAGCCGGTCCAGGACCACCTCCTGGCCGGCCTCCTCCTTGTCCACCTCGTCGGCCAGCATGCCGATCAGCGGGGTCCGCACGGCCGAGGCGGGCCGCAGAAGCAGGGCGGGCAGGCCGTCGAGCAGTCTGCGCCCGACCTCGCCGGGCGCCTGGTAGGTGCCGCTGAGCATCACGGTCGCCCCCGTGCGGTGCGGCTGGCCCCAGGTGCGCACCCCCAGGGGCATCGCCTCGGTGAGGTCCTCCCCCGTCGTGGTGCCGCAGTGCTGCCCGGGGCCGACCATGATGCCCGGCACCGTCGCCGGGTCGTCGGCGAGCGTGTACGGCTCGGGCCCGCGCAGGACGGCCACGTCCCCGGCCGCCAGCCGCGCCGGCTCGCCGCCCTCGCGCAGCACCCACGCCGAGCCGTGCAGCACGGTGACCAGCGACAGGGGCGCGCGGTCCTCGACGCGCAGTCCCCATGGCGGGTTGAACACCGACTTCAGCAGGAAGGCGCCTCTGGCCCGGGGGCTCCCCAGCAGTCCGCCGATCGTGTCCACAGCGCTCGTCTCCCGCTCTCCAGGTCAGGCGTCCCAGACCCCGGTGGCCGCGGTCTCCCCGACGTACCGCGAGAAGTCCTTGGGCTCCCGTCCGAGCACCTCGCGGACGCCGTGCGCCACACCGGCGTTACGGCCGTCGGTGATGGAGGCGAAGAGGTCCGCGAACTCCTCCGGCGCACCCGCCTCCCGCAGCATCGCACGGTAGTCGTCGGCGCCGACCGGAGTGTAGGTGATGGTGCGGCCGGTGGCCGCCGACAGTTCGCGGGCTACGTCGTGGAAGCTCAGCGGCCGGGGGCCGGACAGCTCGTAGGTCCTGCCGATGTGCCGGTCGTCGGTGAGGGCGGCGACGACGACGTCGGCGATGTCGTCGGCGTCGACGAACGGCTCGACGGCGTCCCCGGCGGGCAGCGCCAGCTCGCCCGAGCGGACCGGGCCGAGGAAGAAGTCCTCGCTGAAGTTCTGGTTGAACCAGTCGGCCCGCACGAGGGTCCAGTCGCAGCCGGAGGCCTTGAACGCCTCCTCACTGGCGGCCGCGCCCTCCTCGCCCCGGCCGGAGAGCAGCACCAGGCGGCGCACCCCCCGCTCGACGGCGAGGGCCGCGAACCGCCCGACGGTCTCCTTCGCCCCCGGGAAGGCGAGGTCGGGGTAGTAGGTCACGTAGGCGGCGCGGGCCCCGTCCAGCGCGGCCGGCCAGGTGCTCTCGTCCTCCCAGACGAAGGGGGTCCCGCCGCTGCGGGAGACGGGACGTACGGGGCGGCCGAGCGCCCGGAGGCGGTCGGCCACCCGCCGTCCGGTCTTGCCGGTGCCGCCGACGACGAGGATGGGTGCGGTGTCGTTTCCCTGGTTGTTCACGGCTCCATTGAAGTGCGCGCCCGGCGGACGCTCCATGGCCGCCGGGCTCACGTTCATACGCGATCGTCTCGGTGCGCGGGCACGGTGCGGGGCGGTACGGTGTTCAGTCGCCGACCACCCCGGCGTCGACACGCCTGCCGCGCGAGGCGTCCACCACGACGGGGACGCCGTCGGGGATCCGTCCCTCCAGCCGGTCGAGTAGGGACCGCACCGGCGGGAGCTCCCCGGGCACACGGACGTGGACGTGCATCGTGCGGGAGACCGCGTCGACTTTCGTGACGGACGCGCCGGGCTCGTCGGCGAGCCACTGCCGCGCCGCGTCCTTGGTCCGGCCCGTCCAGGTGTCGAGCAGGAACGTGAGGGCGGTGTTGGCCGTCAGCGGCACGACCACGACGGTGAACAGCAGGGCCATGGCGGCGTACGTGCGGCGGGCCGGACGCCCGGAGGCCCGGCCCGCCTCCGTGCCGTAGCCGAGCGAGGCGAAGACCACCATCCCGCCGAAGACCAGGGCGAAGAGGTTGGAGACGAACAGCACCAGCGCGCCCAGCGCGAGCCATCCCGACAGATGCCCCAGGCACACCCCCACCACCGTCAGGGGCGGGACGAGGGAGATGGCGATCGCCACGCCGGGCAGCACGGCGCCGACGTCCCGGCGGGCCTGGGCCACCGCGCCGGCGAAGCCGGTGGCCAGGGCGGCGACCAGGTCCATCAGGCCCGGTGAGGTGCGCGAGGAGATCTGGCTGTTGGACAGCAGGTCGTAGTCGTCGGGCAGGGGCACCGACATGGCCATCCCGAGCACGACCACCAGCAGGCCCGCCAGGATGACGACCCTGACCGATCCGGTGCGGCGGCGCCGCACCGACCCCAGGGCGATGCCCATGATCGGCGTGGACAGGGGAGCGATGATCATCGCCCCGATCACGGTCGCCGCCGAGTCCGTGAGCACTCCGCCGCCCGCGATCACCGAGGACAGCGTCAGCATCGTCCAGAAGGCCGAGCGTTTGGAGGCGGCGTCCCCGACGGACAGATCCAGGGCCTGGGCCAGCTCGTCCATCGAGCGGCGCTGGGAGGCGGGCAGGACACGGGCGCGGATTCCACTGATCACACCCTCAAAGCAAGCACGGCGGACGCCCCCGCGGACGGCGGGACACGGGTGGACGCGCGTTCGGTCCGGCGCCCCGGAACAGTGCGGCGCCGCGCGCCGGACAGACACTCCGGTGTAACGGAGCGGCCACACCAAGCCATCGCACCGCCCCCTGTCAATACAGTGCGCGGAAGGTCGCGGCGCCGGACCGGACACCGGTGCCCCCGCCCTCCGCCGGGGCACCGAAGAACCGACCGCGCGTTGACTCAGTCAACAAAATCATGCGATCCTCCTCGGCGGAACGAAGGGGATACGCTCCCTGGCGGGGTGCGACCCAGCGTGTACGACGGGTGAGGCGGGGAGGGCCGGTGGGCCTGGAGACGATCGGCGGGCGGTTCCGGATCACGGGGGCCGTGGGGCGCGGGAACATGGGCGAGGTGCGCCGGGCCGAGGACCTTCAGGCCGCCCCCGGCTCCCCGCACCGCGAGGTCGCGGTCAAGACGGTGCTGCGCGGCCGGACCGGGATCGCGGTCGGCGCCTCCGGCACCGGCAAGGAGATCGAGCGCTTCCGCCGCGAGGTGCGCATCATGCGCATGCTCTCCCAGGGCCACCCCAACCTCACCCTGCTGATCGACGGCGGCGTGGACCGCGGCGCGGACGACGCGCCGGGCGGCGGCGGTCTGCCCTATCTGGCGATGGAGCTGCTGGACGGCCATCCGCTGGCGGACCTGATCGACGAGGAGCCCCAGCTCCCGGTCTCCTGGGCCGCCGCGATCGGGGCGCAGGTCGCCGCCGGGCTGACCGCCGCGCACGCCGCCGGGGTCGTCCACCGCGATCTGAAGCCGGCCAATGTGATGCTGACCGGTGACGGCACCGTCAAGATCCTCGACTTCGGCATGGGTTCCGTCGTCGACGACCCCGACCAGACGCGGCTGACCAGTACGGGCGTCAGCGTCGGCACGGCCCGCTACATGGCGCCCGAGCAGTTCCGCGCCGAGCGCGTCTCGGCCCCGGCCGACCTGTACGCGCTGGGCTGCGTCCTGTACGAGCTGCTGATCGGCCGGCCGCCGTTCTCCGCCCGGACCGCCTTCGAGCTCTCCCGGCAGCATCTGCACGAGCTGCCGCCGCGGCTGACCCTGGTGCGCCCGGATCTGCCGGCCGGGCTGGTCCGGCTGGTGGACCGCCTGCTGGAGAAGGACGCCGAACTGCGGCCGGAGAACGCCGACGCGGTCCGGGAGACGCTGGTCCCGCTCGCGCTCGCCCCGGATCCCACGGCCGGCCTGCCCGCCCCGCACTGGCGGGCCATGGACCCGGTCGCCGGGCTGCGTGCCCTGCTGCCCGAGCCCGCCCCGGCCGCGCCGGCGCCCGTGCCGCGCAGGCGGCCCCGGCTGCCCGAGACGATGGACGTCTTCGGTATCCACGCCGATCTGATCGCCGAGTACGAGAACTTCACCAGGAGCGCGACGGTGATCCGGGACGCCCGGATCGAGGGTTTCGTCGAGGAGGACCTGGCGGAGAAGTCGCAGTGGCCCGACCCGTGGCTGTCGCTGAACCCGTTCTTCGCCGACGGCGGCCAGGTCACCGACCTGGTGCGCGACGGGGTGCTGCACCCCAGGTGCGCGGAGATCTTCCAGGCCGGCAAGCGGAAGGACTCGCCCCGCCCGGACGGCCGCCCGCTGACCTTCCACCTCCACCAGCGGCAGGCGATCGAGGCCGCGCACGCGGGTGACTCCTACGTCCTGACCACCGGCACCGGCTCGGGCAAGTCGCTGGCGTACATCGTCCCGATCGTGGACCGGGTGCTGAGGGAGCGCGAGGCGGCGGGGCCCAGGGCGGGCGGCCGGGTGCGCGCGATCGTGGTCTACCCGATGAACGCGCTGGCCAACTCCCAGCTGGGGGAGCTGGAGAAGTACCTGCGCCACGGTTTCGGCAAGGGCCGCGAGCCGGTCACCTTCGCCCGCTACACCGGCCAGGAGTCCGAGGAGGACCGCCGCGCGCTGCGCCGCGACCCCCCGGACATCCTGCTGACCAACTACGTGATGCTGGAGCTGATGCTGACCCGGCCGGACGACCGCTCCAGCCTGATCCGCATGGCCGAGGGCCTGCGGTTCCTGGTCTTCGACGAGCTGCACACCTACCGGGGCCGGCAGGGCGCGGACGTGGCGTTCCTGATCCGCCGGGTGCGCGAGGCGTGCCGGGCCTCGGCCTCGCTGCAGTGCGTCGGCACCTCCGCGACCATGTCGACCGAGGGCTCCTGGGAGGAGCAGCGGCGCGAGGTGGCGAAGGTCGCCGGGCGGCTGTTCGGCACGGTGGTGCCGCCGGAGCGGGTCATCGGCGAGACGCTGGTGCGGGCCACCCGCGAGGCCCCCGAGTCCGTGCCGGCCGAGCGGCTGCGGGTGCCGGCCGCGCCCCGCTCCTACGAGGCGCTGACGGAGGACCCGCTGGCCCGCTGGGTGGAGTCGCGCTTCGGTCTGGAGACCGAGGAGGGCACGGGACGGCTGCGCCGCCGCGCCCCGGAGACGGTCGAGCGGGCGGCCGCCGAGCTGGCCGCCGCCTCCGGGGTGGACGGGGAGAGCGTGCGCGAGGCGATCCGCACGACGCTGGAGGCGGGCGCGCAGGCCAAGCACCCGTTGACGGAGCGGCCGCTGTTCGCGTTCCGGCTGCACCAGTTCCTCTCCAAGGGCGACACCGTCTACACCACGCTGGAGGATCCGCTCACCCGGCCGCTGACCCGCACCTACCAGCTGGAGCAGCCGGGCAGCGGCGGCAAGCCGCTGTTCCCGCTGTCGTTCTGCCGCGAGTGCGGCCAGGAGTACCTGACGGTGTGGCGCACCGGGGAGGGCGGCGCCTTCCGCTACGAGCCGCGCCGGGACACCTCCGCCTCCGGCGGCCGCGACGGCGAGGGCTATCTGTATCTGGGCATGCCGGGCCAGGACTACGAGTGGCCGGCCGACCCGCGGAAGGCCGTGGACGACCGGCGGCTGCCGGAGTCGTGGCTGGAGCCGGACGCGCAGGGCGTGATGGTGGTCAGGAAGTCCTACCGTCCCCGGGTGCCCAGGCGCGTCGTGGTGGACGCGTACGGCAGCGAGTCCGGCGAGGGCCTGGTGGCGGCGTTCGTCCCGGCGCCGTTCCTGTTCTGCGTGCACTGCCAGGTCTCCTACGAGCAGACCCGCGGTCAGGACTTCGCCAAGCTGGCCACCCTGGCCCAGGAGGGCCGCTCCTCGGCGACCTCGCTGATCTCGGCGTCGATCGTCAAGTCCCTGCGCGCGGTGCCCGAGGAGAGCCTGGACCGGGAGGCGCGCAAGCTGCTGACCTTCGTCGACAACCGGCAGGACGCCTCGCTCCAGGCCGGGCACTTCAACGACTTCGCCCAGGTGACCCAGTTACGCGGCGCGCTGTACCAGGCCGCGGTGCGCGCGGGCGAGGAGGGCCTGCGCCACGACGGTCTGGCCGAGGCCGTCACCGAGGTGATGGGCCTGGCCCCGGGCGAGTACGCCTCCGGCACGCGCCTGCCGCCGTCCCTGGAGCGCCGGGCCGCGAAGGTCTTCCGGGACGTCGTCGGCTACCGCCTCTACCGCGACCTGGAGCGCGGCTGGCGCATCACCATGCCGAACCTGGAGCAGACGGGCCTGCTGCGCATCGACTACGAGGACCTGGCCTGGATCGCCGCCGATCCCGACTCCTGGAAGTCGGCCCACGCGGTGCTGCGCGGCGCCGACCCGGCGCTGCGCGAGGAGGTCGCCCGCACCCTGCTCGACCACATGCGCCGCGCCCTCGCCATCGACGTGCGGTACTTCCGCGACGACTTCGACACCTTGCAGCGGGCGAGCGAGGAGCGCCTGACCGGCCCGTGGGTGCTGGGCGAGAGCGACCGCCCGGCGGTCGGCACCGCCTACCCGTACCCCTCGCGACCGGGCATGGAGCGCTCGGCGCTGTTCCTGTCCGCGCGCGGCAAGTTCGGCCGGTATCTGCGGCGGAACATCCCCGAACTGCGCGAGACGCCCCTGGACGACGTCCGATGCGTCATCGAGGACCTGCTGAAGGTGCTGCGGGAGGCGGACCTGGTGCGCGAGGTGGAGACGGCCCCCGAGCGCTCCGGCCCGGCCTACCGCCGCCGGGCGGCGGACAAGCGCACCGGCTACCGGGTGTCGGCCTCGGCGCTCATCTGGCGGGCCGGGAGCGGTGAGCGGGGCGCGGTCGATCCGCTGGCGCGCACCTACAGCAGCGGCGAGGGCCCGCGCGTGAACCCGTTCTTCCGCGACCTGTACCGCACCGCGGCGGCCGAGCTGGCCGGCCTGTTCGCGCGCGAGCACACCGCGCAGGTGGCCCCGGAGGACCGGCTGGAGCGCGAGCGGCGCTTCCGCGAGGCCGAACTGCCGCTGCTGTACTGCTCGCCGACGATGGAGCTGGGCGTGGACATCTCCTCGCTCAACGCGGTGATGATGCGCAACGTGCCGCCGACCCCGGCGAACTACGCGCAGCGCTCGGGCCGGGCCGGCCGCAGCGGCCGGCCGGCGCTGGTGACCACCTACTGCGCCACGGGCAACAGCCACGACCAGTACTACTTCCGCCGCTCCCAGGACATGGTGGCCGGGCAGGTGGCCCCGCCGCGCCTGGACCTGGCCAACGAGGACCTGGTCCGCTCCCATCTGCAGGGCATCTGGCTGGCGGAGACGGGCATGAAGCTGGGCACCGCGATCCCGGACGTCGTGGACGTCGCCTACGACCCCGACGGCGGCGACCGCCCCGACCCCCGCATGCCGCTGCCGCTCCTGCCCGACGTCCGCGACAGGTCCCTCGACGAGGCCGCCCGCCGCCGCGCGGCCGCCACCGCCCGCGCCGTACTGGCCCCGCTGATATCCGACTTCGAGGCCACCACCTGGTGGTACGACGAGTGGATCGAGGACCGCCTCGAGCGGGCGCCGGAGCGGTTCGACGCCTCCTTCGACCGCTGGCGGGACCTGTTCCGCGCGGCCGTGATCGACCAGTACGAGCAGAACCGGCGCGTGGTCGACCACACCCTCTCCCCCGGCGAGCAGAGCCGGGCGCGCAGCCGCCGCCGGGAGGCCGAGACGCAGACGAACCTGCTGCTGAACCGCTCGGTGGACAGCAAGTCGGTGATGAGCGACTTCAACCCCTACCGCTATCTGGCATCCGAGGGCTTCCTGCCCGGCTACAGCTTCCCCCGGCTGCCGCTGGCCGCCTACATCCCGCGCTCGGGCAACCGCCGCAACGCCGACGGCGACTACCTCCAGCGCCCGCGCTTCCTGGCGATCCGCGAGTTCGGCCCCGGCGCGCTCATCTACCACGAGGGCGCCCGCTACCAGGTCACCCGCGTCCAGCTCCCGCCGGACGCCTCGGGCGATCTGGCCACCGCCGAGGCGCGGCGCTGCGACGGCTGCGGCTACCACCACGACGTGCGGGCCGGCTCGGACCTGTGCGCGATGTGCGGCGAGCCGCTGCGGGGCAAGCGCACCGGCCTGCTGCACCTGCACACCGTCTACACCACCCCGCGCGAGCGGATCTCCTCGGACGAGGAGGAGCGCCGCCGGGCCGGTTTCCGCCTGGAGACCTCCTACGCCTTCCAGGACCACGGCGTCCGCAGGGGCCGTCTCACCTCGCACGTCGCCGACGCCGGTGGCGCGCCCGTCCTCGATCTGGACTACGGCGACTCCGCCACCGTGCGCATCACCAACCTCGGCCGGGTGCGCGACAAGGAGGGCGAGCCGGACGGCTACTGGCTGGACCTGGGCGACGGCCGCTGGCTCAACGACCGGGCCGCCGCCGACGCCGTCGAGGGCACCGGCATGCCGGTGGTCGACGAGGACGGCAACGAGAAGCGCCGCAAGAGGCGGGTGCTGCCGTATGTGGAGGACCGCCGCAACATCCTGGTGGTCACCCTGGACGAGCCCCGGCCCGAGCCGGTGGCCCTGTCGGTGCTGTACGCGCTGGAGCGGGGCATCGAGGCGGCGTTCGAGCTGGAGGACTCGGAGCTGACGGCGGAGCTGCTGCCGCCGGAGGACGGCCCGCGCCGCCGCATGCTGTTCACCGAGGCCGCCGAGGGCGGCGCGGGCGTGCTGCGCCGCCTCCAGCACGAGAGGGGCGCGCTGGCGAAGGCCGCCCGCACGGCCCTGGAGATCTGCCACTTCGACCCGGACACCGGCGAGGACCTGGGCGGCCCGGCCGATGACGAGGAGTGCGCCCGCGGCTGCTACGCCTGCCTGCTGACCTACGGCAACCAGACGCACCACCGCAGGCTGAGCCGCCACACCGCCCGCCCGCTGCTGCTGCGGCTGGCCGGTGCCCGCACCGAGCGGGAGGACCGGGGCGAGTCGCGCAGCGAGCGGTTCCGCCGCCTCGCCCCGGCGTCCGGCACCCCGGGCATCCCGGACATCGCGAGTGCCGCCACCGCGCCCGCCTCCCCAACCCCCGCGGAGGCGGACCCGGCGGACCTGGTCGCCCGGGGCGACCTGCTGGGCTGGCTGCGCGCCAGGGGCTACCGGCTGCCGGACGAGGCCGGCGCCTTCGTCGGCGCGGCGGACGCGCGCCCGGACCTGGTCTTCCACGTGGAGGACATCCACCTGGCCGCCTTCGTCGACCTCCCCGGCCACCCGGCCGACCCCACTCGCGACGCCGGCGCCGAGGACCGCCTGGTGGAGGCCGGCTGGGAGGTGGCGCGCTTCCCCGCGGGCGCGGACACGAACGCGGACTGGGAGGCCGTCATCGACAACCACGCCTCCTACCTCCGCCTGCGCTGACCGCCGGCTCCGAACAGCCCGCCCCCGTAACAGCCCGGCCCACCCCCCGGCTTCCCGACATGCCGACTCCCAGAAACCGAGAGACCCCATGAGCCTGACGTACACGGCCGGTTCGCTGGTCGCCGCCCGCGGCCGCGAGTGGGTGGTGCTGCCCGAGAGCGCCCCCGACATGCTGGTGCTGCGCCCGCTGGGCGGGAGCGAGGACGACGTCGCGGCCGTCTTCCCCTCCTTCGAGGAGGTGCGCCCGGCCGAGTTCGCCGCCCCGAGCCCGGACGACCTGGGCGACCAGCGCGCCGCCGGCCTGCTGCGCACGGCGCTGCGGGTCGGCTTCCGGTCGGGCGCGGGCCCGTTCCGCTCGCTGGCGTCGATCGCGGTGGAGCCGCGCGCCTACCAGCTGGTGCCGCTGCTGATGGCGCTGCGGCAGCGTACCGTGCGGCTGCTGGTCTCCGACGACGTCGGCATCGGCAAGACGGTCGAGGCGGGCCTGATCGCCCGGGAGCTGCTGGCGCAGGGCGAGGCGTCCGGGCTGGCGGTGCTGTGCTCCCCGGCGCTGGCCGAGCAGTGGCAGGGCGAGCTGCGGGAGAAGTTCGGCATCGACGCCGAGCTGGTGCTGGCCTCCACCGTCTCGCGGCTGGAGCGCGGTCTGGAGCTGGGCCAGTCGCTGTTCGACCGGCACCCGTTCACGATCATCTCCACGGACTTCATCAAGTCCGCCCGCCACCGCGAGGACTTCGTCCGCCACTGCCCCGACCTGGTGATCGTGGACGAGGCCCACACCTGCGTGGCCGCCGACGACGGCGCCCACGGCGGCGCGTCCGCCGCCGGCCAGCTCCGTTACGAGCTGCTGCGCAGGGTCTCGGCCGACGCCGACCGCCACCTGCTGCTGCTGACGGCCACCCCGCACTCGGGCAAGGAGTCCGCCTTCCGCAACCTGCTGGGCCTGGTCCGTCCCGAACTGGCCACGCTGGACCTGGAGACGGCGGCCGGGCGGGCGAGGCTGGCCGGGCACTTCGTGGCCCGCAAGCGCGCGGACGTGCGCGACTACCTCACCCGCGAGGACGGCCTGGCCGACGACTCCCTGGCCGAGCGCACCGCCTTCCCCTCCGACCGCCGGACCAAGGACGAGCCCTACCGGCTCACCCCCGCCTACCGGGCGCTGCTGGACGACGCCATCGCCTACGCCCGCGACCGCGTCGAGGCCGCCGGTGAGCAGGGCCGCCGGGAGGCCCGTATCGCCTGGTGGTCGGTGATCGCGCTGCTGCGCTCGATGGTCTCCTCCCCGGCCGCCGCCGCGCAGACGCTGAAGACCCGCTCGGAGTCGGCCGCCGCGCGCACCGCGCACGAGGCGGACGTACTCGGCGCCCCGGTGGCCGCCGACTCCGCCGAGACGGACCGCCTGGAGGGCATGGACGTGGCCCCCGGCGCGGCCGAGTCCGAGGACGCGGGCGCCCGCCTGCTGGAACTGGCCGAGCGCGCGGGTCAGTTGACCGGACCGGCCGAGGACGCCAAGCTCAAGGCCCTCACCCGGCATCTGAAGGGCCTGCTCGCCGACGGCTACCACCCCATCGTCTTCTGCCGCTACATCCCCACCGCCGAGTACCTGGCCGAACAGCTGGAGGGCAAGCTGGGGAAGAGGACGAGGATCGCCGCCGTCACCGGCACCCTCTCCCCGCAGCAGCGCGTCGAGCGCATCGAGCGGCTCGCCGCCGAGGCCGCCGAGGCGGCGGAGGCGGCGCGGTCCGGCGACGACCCGGCCGCGCGCCGGGTGCTGATCGCCACCGACTGCCTGTCCGAGGGCGTCAACCTCCAGCACCACTTCGACGCCGTCGTCCACTACGACCTGGCCTGGAACCCCACCCGCCACGACCAGCGCGAGGGCCGCGTCGACCGCTACGGCCAGCGCCGCGACCAGGTCCGCGTCATCACCATGTACGGCGAGGACAACGGCATCGACGGCAAGGTGCTGGAGGTGCTGTTCGCCAAGCACCGGCAGATAAGGAAGGACCTGGGCATCTCCGTCTCCGTCCCCGACGAGACCGCCTCCGGCGTGACCGACGCCGTGGTGGAGTGGCTGCTGCTGCACGGGCGGCGGGGCAGCCAGGAGAGCCTGTTCGAGATGGACGGCCACCAGGAGTCCTTCGAGCGCGTCGAGCGCGAGTGGAACTCGGCCGCCGAGCGGGAGAGGACCTCCCGGTCCAAGTACGCCCAGCGCGCCATCCACCCCGAGGAGGTGGCCCGCGAGGTCGCCGCCGTACGGGCCGCGCTCGGCAGGGCCGGGGAGGTCCGCGAGTTCGCCCTGGAGGCGCTGCGCGACCTGGACGCGCTGGTCCGTGATCCACGCGACGGCGGCGGCGACTTCACCGCCCAGGTCGGCGGCGCCCCGGCGGGCCTGCGCGACGCGCTCGCCGCGACGCTGGGCGGCCGGCTGGTGGAGGAGGACCGCGAGATCCCCTTCCGCGCCTCCCCCGCGATCGCCCGCGGCGAGGTGGCCCTGGTGCGCACCGATCCGGCGATCGGCGCCCTCGCCTCCTACGTCCTGGACTCCGCCCTGGACACCAACGCCCCCGGCCCCCGCCCGGCCCGCCGCTGCGGCGTGGTCACCACCGACGCGGTCACCGTCCGCACCACGCTGCTGCTGGTGCGCTACCGCTTCCACCTCACCCTGCCCTCCCGCACCGGTGAGCGGCAGCTGGTGGCCGAGGACGCCCGCCTGCTGGCGTACGAGGGCCTGCCGCGGCGCGCCCGCTGGCTGGAGGACGAGGCGGCCACCGCCCTGCTGGACGCCCGCGCCACCGCCAACACCCACGAGCAGCGGGCCCGCAACCAGATCACCCGCGACCTGGAGGCCCTGCCGGAACTGGCCGCCCACCTGGCCGGGTACGGCAGGCGCCTGGCCGCCGAACTCGACGCCTCCCACCGCCGCGTGCGCAAGGCCAGCGAGGAGATCGTGCGCGGCCTGAAGGTCGTGCCCCAGGAGCCCGCCGACGTGCTGGGCGTCTACGTCTACCTGCCGCCCGCCGCACCCGCGTCCGCCCCCGCCGCCGCCTCTACAGCCTCCGGAGCCGAAGCCTGATGTCCGCCGCCGCCACCCGCACCACCCTGGCCTTAACCGCCGTCACCACGGTCGGCGGACTGCTCCCCGCCGACATGCTGCTGCGCATCGCCGAGGCGCGGAACCTGCCGGGCACCCGGCCCGCCGACTACGGCCTGCCGGCCTCGGTGCCCGTGCCCGACGAGGCCGAGCGCGCCTGGGAGTACCTCAAGCCGCTGTGGCGCGAACTGCGCGCCGCCCTCCCCTCCGACCCCATAACGGGCGCGCCCGCCGCCGACCCCACCGGCCGGGCCGGCGCCGACTGGCTCTCCCAGCTCTTCCGCAAGCTGGACTTCGGCGCGCTCACCGGGATCGGCCCGGACGGCGTCGCCGCCGACTCCGACCCCGAGAAGCGCTTCCCCGTCTCCCACCGCCACGGCCCGGCCCTGGTCCACCTCATACCCTGGAACCAGGAGCCGGACAAACGCCCGGCCGCCGGGCAGATCCCGGCGCAGTCCATGCTCCAGGACTGCCTCAACCGCACCGAGGCCCACCTGTGGGCCGTCCTCACCAACGGCCGCCGCCTGCGCCTGCTGCGCGACTCCTCCTCCTTCGCCACCGCCGCCTACGTCGACTTCGACCTGGAGGCGATCTTCGACGGCGAGCTGTTCAGCGAGTTCGTGCTGCTGTACCGCGTGCTGCACGCCTCCCGCTTCGAGGTCCCCGCCGGCGCCGCGCCCTCGGGCTGCTGGCTGGAGAAGTGGCGCACCGAGGCCGTCACCTCCGGAGCCCGCGCCCTGGACCAGCTCCGCCTGGGCGTGCAGAACGCGCTGACGGTGCTGGGCACCGGCTTCCTGCGCCACCCGGAGAACACCGGGCTGCGTGAGGACACCGACCCCAAGGCGCTGCGGGACGCCCTGCTGCGCCTGGTCTACCGCCTGCTGTTCGTCTTCGTCGCCGAGGACCGCGACGCCCTGCTCGACCCGGCCGCCGGTGAGCGGCAGCGGGCGGCGTACGAGCGGTACTTCTCCTCCGCCCGGCTGCGCGAGCGGGCCCGCCGCCGCCAGGGCACGGCCCACGGTGACCAGTACGAGGCGCTGCGCATCGTCCTGGACGCCCTCGGAGCGGAGGGCGGCCGTCCCGAACTGGGCCTGCCGGGCCTGGGCGGCCTGTTCTCCCGCACGAAGGCCGACGCGCCGCTGGACGGCCTGAAGCTGTCCAACGAGTCACTGCTCGCCGCCGTACGCCACCTCGCCCAGGTCCGCGACCCAGGCGCGCGCCGCTGGCGCGCGGTCGACTACCGACACCTGGACGCCGAGGAGCTGGGCTCGGTCTACGAGTCGCTGCTGGAGCTGGAGCCCAAGCACTCCGCCGCGGACCGCACCTTCGAGCTGATCGAGGTCGCGGGCAACAGCCGCAAGACGACCGGCAGTTACTACACCCCGTCCTCCCTCATCGAGTGCCTGCTGGACACGACGCTGGATCCGGTCGTGGACGACGCCGTCAAGCGAGGCGAGCGGCGCGCCGCCGAGGCCGGCCGCCCCGACCCGGCCGAGGACATCGTCGCCGAACTGCTCGCGCTGAAGGTGTGCGACCCGGCTTGCGGCTCCGGGCACTTCCTGGTCGCCTCGGCCCGTCGCATCGCCAAGCACGTGGCCTCGGTGCGCGAGCACAACCCGGAGCCGACACTTGACGCGGTGCGCCACGCCCTGCACGAGGTCGTCGCCCGCTGCGTCTACGGCGTCGATCTCAACCCGATGGCCGTGGAGCTGGCCAAGGTGTCGCTGTGGCTGGAGGCCCTGGAGCCGGGCAAGGCGCTCGGCTTCCTCGACGCCCACGTCAAGCACGGCAACGGCCTGATCGGCGCGACTCCGAAGCTGCTGGCGGACGGGATACCGGATGACGCGTTCAAGCCCATCGAGGGCGACGAGAAGAAGTACGCGGCGGCCCTCGTCAAGCGCAACCGGGCCCAGCGCGCCGGTCAGGACGAGCTGACCTTCGACACGGAGACGCTGCCGGGTAACGACCGCTACGCCGCCGAGCTGACCCGCATCGTCACCGCCCCCGCCGACAAGCTGGAGCAGGTGCGGGCCCAGGAGAACGCCTACCGGACGTATGTGGAGTCCACGTCGTACGTTCAGGATTTACGCGCCGCCGACGCCTGGTGCGCGGCCTTCGTCTGGCCCAAGCGCGAGGGCGCCCCCGAGGCCCCGACCGACCAGGTGTTCCGCGCCCTGCGCAGCCGCGACCAGTCGGCCGTGCCGGACACCACGCACGCCGAGATCCTGCGCCTGCGCGACCAGTACCGCTTCTTCCACTGGCACCTGGAGTTCCCCGAGGTCTTCGCCGTCCCCGAGTCGGGGACCGGCGTCCAGCCGGAGACCGGCTGGGCCGGCGGCTTCGACGCGGTCGTGGGCAACCCGCCGTGGGAGCGGGTCAAGCTCCAGGAGCAGGAGTTCTTCGCCCAGCGCGACCCGCGCATCGCCGAGGCCAAGAACGCGGCGGCCCGTAAGAAGCTCATCGCCGCACTGGCCGACGACCCGGACGGGGCACGCCTGTTCGCCGAGTTCGGCGCCGCCAAGCGCCGTGCGGAGGGCGAGAGTCATTTCCTGCGTATGAGCAACCGCTTCCCGCTGACGGGGCGCGGCGACATCAACACATACGCGGTCTTCGCGGAGACGGACCGTGCGCTCACAGGTCCGCGCGGCCGAACCGGCGTGATCGTTCCGACCGGCATCGCGACGGACGCGACGACGCAGTTCTTCTTCAAGGATCTGGTCATAAAGGGGAACTTGGTCGCGCTCTACGGTTTCGAGAACGAGGAGAAGATCTTCCCCGGCGTTCACCACAGCGTGAACTTCGCCTTGTTCTGCATGGCGGGATCTGGTTCACCCGACTCCCCGATCTCCATCGCCTTCCGGGTCCGCCAGGTGGCGCAGATCGCCGAGCGCGCCTACACCCTGACCGGCCGCGACATCCAGCTTCTCAACCCGAACACCGGCACGTGCCCTGTCTTCCGCAGCCGCCGCGACGCCGAGATCACCCTGGGCATCTATCGCCGTGTCCCGGTACTGCTCGAAGAAGCGAAGGGGGAAGCGGGCAATCCGTGGAGAGTCTCCTTCACGCGCATGTTCGACATGTCCAACGACTCCCACCTCTTCCGCCCCGACGCCCAGAACGGGGAAACCTTCGACGACCTCCTGAAGGAAGGCTGGGAACTGCACGGCAACGTGCTGGTACGCGGAAAGGAGCGCCTGCTGCCGCTCTACGAGGCGAAGATGCTCCACCACTACGACCACCGCTTCTCCACCTACGAGGGCGCCACGGAGAAGCAACTCGCGGTGGGCATGCTGCCCCGCCTCAGCCTCGATCAGCATCAAGACCCGGCCACCACACCACTACCTCGCTATTGGGTTCCCGAACAGGACACCCCTAACGGCAAGTCCGACAAGCAGGGCAGGGAGCAAAAAGATCCCGGCATCACTTCGCGTCTGACGGAGAAGGGTTGGAATCGCGATTGGATCATCGGGTTCCGTAAGATCTGTCGAGCATCGGATGAACGAACTCTAATTTCTTTCGTTTTCCCAAAGGGTGGCCTCGGCGATTCCGGCAACATCATGTTGCCAAATCACCCTGCCCCACCATTCACCCTTTACGCTAATTCGATCAGCATCGCACTGGACTATATCCTCCGCCAGAAAATGGGTGGAACGAACCTAAATTTTTTTCAGTTCGCGCAACTTCCCTTCCTCGCTTCTTCCATCACCGAAGCACACGCATCATTCATCCATCCTCGCGTCCTCGAACTCACCTACACTGCACACAATATGACCCCTTTCGCCCGCGATCTCGGCGATACTGGCGCGCCGTTCCGCTGGAATGAGGACCGCCGTGCCGTGATTCGCGCCGAACTGGACGCTCTCTTCTTCCACCTGTACGGGATCAATCGCGACGATGCCGCGTACATCCTCGACACCTTCAACGTCACGCGCGACAACGACATCAAGGCGCACGGCGAGTACCGCACCAAGCGGCTGATCCTCGCCGAGTACGACCGGATGGCTGTCGCCGGGCTGACGCTGGAGAACCCGCTCACCGAGGGCGAGTCCGGCACGTACCGCTCCACCCTCACTCCGCCACCCGGCCAGGGATCCCGACACGGTTGATCCGCCGCTCCTGGGTGGCTGCGAGCGCGGCCACCCAGAGACGGCTGGACCTCACGCAAGGAACAGCACCACGTGGTACGCAGAAGGCCAGAGCAGCAATCCGCGCTCACCCGTCGTCCTGACTTCAGGCGCGGGCTGGGTTGCCCGTGCGGCGTCCCAGCGGCGCGGCAGCGGAGCCGAGTCCCCCATGCCCCGGCGGCAATCCGCGAAGATCAAAGTCTTGCGGCAGACCATCGAGGTGTTCCGCACGGCGATCAACAGGAAGCGCTGGCCGCAGGCGCGTTACGCGCTCAGTCGGGCGCGGGCCCTCGTCAACGCCCTTCCCGCCAACCTGACCGCTCAGGAACGCGAACAGCTCTCGCAGCTCCGCAAGAAATACGCGGCGCGCGACACGCCAACCGCGAGGAGCGGCAAAAAGCCGCAGCAGAAGTCCACCGCACGCACGGGTGGCAAGAAGTCGGCCGCGAAGACCGCTGCGAAGAAGGTCACGGCGAAGGCCGCGCAGGTTCCGAAGCCCGCGCCCGTCCGCGACCTCGGCGATCGTTTCATAGACCGCACGAAACTCGGCTACGTTTCGACTGACAGGAAGCTCGGCAACAGTAAAGACCGTTCAGCATGAACTGCTGCCGTTCTGACAAGAGACGCATGAGGAAAGATCACACAGACGCAACACTCCCCTTGGCGTGATGCTCCTCCCCCTCTGGAGAACGAGCACGCCGAGCGTGCCACCAACTCCAGCCGGTGTGACTGACCAGCGCCAACGCGACAACACCTGCGGCGAACCGGATCACGCTCCAAGTCACTCCGGCGACCGGGCCTTGCCCATCCGCCTCCACAGCCAACCGCATGGAGGTTTCGAGAAAAGCTGCAAGCGGAACGATCAATCGGAAAGGAAGGCCACGAACACCCGATGCTCGCGCCAGATTGCCCATAATCCCCACGGGAGCCCCAAGAGCAAAGGCCGCCATCCCCCATGCGAGAATCCTGGAGAGAAGCCCTTCACTGGAGGCACCAGATTCCAGCCCGGCCGGAACAGCGGGATTCATATATTTGAATAGATAGTACGCAACCACACCGGTGAACAACCCCAGAGATGACATCAGGGATGAATCAATCTTGGATTTATGAAAGTACCCCACCAAGAATGCGTAGCAGACCCACGACCACCCGCCGGAAAATATAAGACTCACAGAAGCAAAATTATCCCATTTTCCGGAAAGCGGGCCTAACAGTCCGAGCAACAAGCCCGCGCCGAGGGATGCTGCGATCGACGCAATGCGAGTACGTGAATGTTCTATGATTCCTCTCCCCTGCCCCAGGATCCTAACCTCGGCCTTTCATGAGGATTCCAGGGGAATCCGGCCGTGTTGACCCGACTGTCTGACGGCCCTCTGCACTCCTCCGGCCGGGAAACCCGGACATACACATGGCGGGGAGGAGCGCGATTGAGAGCTTCGCGTTCGGGCGCTGGAACTGCTGCTGACTGACAGAGTCCGAAAAGACAGCCGTCCGCCGCGCCGGGTGCCGGCGCGGCGGACGGCGCAGCCGAAGTCGGTCAGCGCTCCGACGCGAAGCGCACGAACCGGGTCCAGCCCTCGCGGCCGATCTTGAAGGCGGGGCGGGCCAGGTCCTTGGAGTCCCGCACGTGGACCGCCTGTTCGGCGACCGCGACCTCCACGCAGTCGTCGCCCTGGGTGCCGCTGTAGCTGGACTTGAACCAGTCGAGTTCCGTCGTCTTCACAGCTCTCCTCGCAGTCGCTCCAGCAGGTCCCGGGATTCCTTGGGGTTGAGGGCCTGCGAGCGCAGTGTTTCATAGCGCTGGCAGAGCAGTCGCATCTCTTTTCGGTCCGAGATCAGCCGTCCGTTCTGCTGCCCCTCGGAGTACCCGAGCCACCGCCCTTCCGGGGTCTCCAGGATGCGAGTCGGCCCGTCCAGGCATGCGTGGAACTCCAGCCACAGCGGCACGACCTGGAACGTCACGTTGCGCGGTGCGGTGAGTTCGAGCACGTGGTCCAGCATGCTCGCCTGCACCTGCGGTCCGCCCAGCCCGCGCCGGAGGACCGCCTCCTCAACGATGAAGCTGAACGGCACGGTCGGCCGTTCCCTCATCATGCGCTGTCGGTCCATTCGCGCGGTGACCTGAGCTTCCGCCTGCTCGTCGGTCAGCAGCGGGATGCTGTTGTCGAACACAGCCCGCGCGTACGCCTCCGACTGCAACAGCCCCGGCACCAGCCGGCACTCGTAGGTGGACAGGCTCACCGCCTTCCGTTCCAGCCGTGCCCACTGACGGAACCACGCGGCGAGCCCTACCTCACCCCGCGTCAGGTGGCGGGCGGCCTTGCGCAGGGCGCCGGTGTTGCCGAGGGCGAGTTCCGCGCGTTCCACGAACGCCCGGTCCGGCATCCGGCGGCCCAGCTCCACCGAGGCCACGGTGTGCTTGGAGTACCGCACCCAGGTGCCGAGTTCGGCGCGGCTGAGGCCTGCGTGCTCGCGCAGTGCCTGCACGACCGCGCCGAAGGTGCGCATGCTGTCCGAGGGGTGCGGCTCCCGGTCCCACTCCCGTTCCGGACCCGACCGCTCCTCGTCGCCCGCGGCCTCCCGCGCGGCCTCGTCACCCTCACCGGCTCCCGCTCCGGCCTCGCCGTCTGCCTCCTCCCCGGCTTCGACTTCGAACCCGGCCTCGACCCCGACCCCGACCCTGTCGACGTTGTCCATCCGCCGCCCTCTCCGCTTGCTCCGTGCTGCGTGCCCAGGCCGCGACGACTACCGAAAGTGTCAGCGACCTACACTCAGCGTGACCGAACACATCCCGCACCGTCCACCCCGCGTGCTCGTACGCTCACCCCGCGTACGTGATCCCGCGCTCGTTCACGCCCCCCGCGCGCCCCCAACACGGTTGATGCGCCGGTCCCCCGGTAGCCACAGGCGCGTTACGCACCCGGTCGGGCGCGGGCCCCGTCGGCGTCCTTCCCGTCGAACCGGCCGCTCGGGAACGCGAACAGCTCTCGCGGCTCGGCAAGAAGTACACGGTGCGTGACACGCGGGCCGGGTGGTCCGGACGCGGGCCCCCTCCGGGCCACCCGGCCCTCTGGTCCGAGCAGCGCCCTCCGGCGCGACAGCCCGTCCCCGATCAGGCTGTGGACGGGACTGTCGAACGAGCGGCTCTGTCTCATTTCCGACGATGACGGAACACAGGAGCTGGGCGGCACCGCTTGTGGAGAGCCCGGTCGGCGCTCCGGCCTCGACAACGGCCGGGGCGTCACCCGCACCGTCCGCCACCGCCGCCCCGGTCACTGCCGCGACTTCCATCCGGGCGCGGACGACTGCCGACGACCGGGTCGGTCGGCCGCCGGACCGAACGGTGCCCCTTCCGATCCGAGGAAAGGCCGTGATCCCCGCGAACCGCCGGAACCGGATGCCGTTACACCTCTACGACGGCCGGGCACAAGGCGGCGTTCACCCATACGGGGGAATCGATACCACGCGTAATCCGTCAAGTGTCCGGCGAGGATAGGTTCCCGGTTCATGAGAACAAGTTCCCGCGCACGATGCGCAGTTCTGACCATCGCCGCCCTCGCAGCCGCCGGAGGGCTGATGCCCGTCGCGGCGTACGCGTCTGACGATGCCGAGGCGAGGAAGAGGCTCGTCGCGTGCGTCAACAAGGAGATCGTCAAAGAAAATTCGGAGTGGAAGCTGCCTGCGTCCGACCTGAAGAAGTTCACCGATATCATCGATCGCGAGATCATGGAGGAACCTCGGGTGCCGAAGACCCCGGAGGAGCAGAGGAGGGTCCTCCGCGAGATCGAGGACGCGACCCGCAAGAAGATCCCCAACCTCGACGCGGAGACGGTCGACGAGATGCTCCAGACCCTCCAGGAGAGAGGCCAGCACTGCGTCTCGGAGCTGGGCGAGTGACGCACGGCTCCGACGACGACCAGTGATGACACGCCGACCAGTCGTCCGTCTCCGCGGTCGCGGCCGGGCCCACCGCCTCGGCTCCGAGAGCCGAGTCCCGGGAAACCTGAGAGGCCGACTGGTCGGCGGTCCGCCCACGCGCCCCGCCGCCCAGGGGGGCGGACACGCCTCCGTACCCTCCGGCCGGAGCGCTCGTACACGACCCCCGCGTACACGGCTGCATACTCGCTCGCGCCCCCGTGCGACCCCCACTGTGGCCCGCATGAATCGAGCGACACCACTGGCCGGAGAGGCCCTCGCCACCTTCACACAGCTTCTGTCGTCCACGCGTCGCGGAGCCCGTCTGGCCCGGCTCCTGACCGTGACCGAGATGCTCTCCTGGGAAGTGCCGCGGGACCTCGCCGAGCGCGTCGAACTCGTCGTCGCGGAGCTGGCCGCCAACGCCGTTCTCCACGGGCACGTGCCCGGCCGCTGCTTCCGCCTGTCGCTCACCTACGACCGGGCGGCCGGCCGCCTGACCGTCGAGGTGACCGACGCGCGCGGGGAGTCCAGGCCGCGCCCTCCCGCGCCGGACGCCGACTCCGGGCCGCTCCGTGCCGGCGGGCACGGCCTCGCCCTCGTCACCGCCCTCACCGACCACTGGGACTGTGTCCCCCACCCGCCCGGCGGCAAGACCGTCCGCGCGGTCCTCACCACCCCGCCCGCCGGGGCGTGAGGAGCGGCGCGGCGGCCGGGGCGGTGCGGGGCAGCTCGGGGAAGGCCGCCTCCCAGACCTCGCGGATGTAGGGGCTGACCAGGCGGCGCAGGACAGGCCACTGCTCGGCGAGCAGCCGGTGATGGAGGAACCTCTCCAGGTCCTCGCGCCGGCCCTCGGCGAGGACGGTCCGGTAGAGCGTCATGCGGGACTTCGGACGGTCCAGGCTGTAGCTCGTACGCCCGGACCAGGCGATGTGGAGCGGCAGCTCGACAGTCCCGTCGGCAGGGCCGGTCAGCTCCCGCAGACGCTGCGGCAGCCGGTTGCGGTAGCGGTCCCGCAGCACCTCGGCGCGTGGAGGGGTGGTCATCGAGTCCATACGTCCAATATCACTGTTGGCCGGCGGCGGCACGACGGATACGGGGGCTCTGGTGCGCTCCGCACCGGCGGGCACGGCCTCACCCTCGTCACCGCCCTCGCCGACCGCTGGGAGGCCGTCCCCCGCTCGCCCGGCGGCAAGACCGTCCGCGCGGTCCTCACCACCCCGGTCGCGGAGACCTGAGCCGAGCGCCCAGGGCCACCCGGGGAGTCAGAAGCCCGGCAGCAGCTCCACCAGTCGCGCCACCCGCTGCCAGCCGCCCGTCAGCATGCCGCCGAGCAGCAGGCCCGCCGCCCCGGCCCACGGGAGGAAGTCATCCGGCAGACCCGCCGCCTGACCGCCCAGCCATGCCCCCAGGGCCCCGCAGAACGCGGCGGCGATCACGGCCGCCATCAGAGCCGACTCCCGCAGCGCCCGGCGGGTCAGCGTCACCGGTTCCGCGTCCGCGAGATCCGCCTCGGGCAGCAACCGGCCGACCCGGCCCTCGGTGTACCGCTCGCAGACCACCACCAGCTTTTCCGCGAGGTCCCGCAGTGCGTCCCGCGGTTCGGCGTCCACCCGGCACAGGTCCCGGCGCAGCGCGCCCGCCACCCGCTCGGCGTGCTGCCGGGCGGCGGCCCGCCGCGGCGAGGAGCCGCCCATCGTGCCGCGGGTCCGATGGGCGTGCAGCACACGGGGCTCGGTCCGGCGGTACAGGTCGTCGACCTCCCGGAGACGTTCGGCCCGCTCGGCGTCCGGCGCCTCCAGAGCGCGGACGCAGGCGAGCACCGTGGCCACGCCCACGTGGACCAGCTCGTCGCGCCGTCCGGTCCGGTCCAGCCTGTTCACCAGCCACATACTCGCCACGGTCATGGACAGGCAGACGACCGCGGACGAGGCCAGAGCGCCGCCCATGGCGACCGTTTGCGAAGCCCCCCGGAGTGCGGAGCCCACGGCGGCAGCCGAGAAGAGCCCGCCGGAAAAGGCGAGCGACAGGAGGAGGATGCCGACGATCTCGCCCCGCAGAGAGCTCACCTTCCCCTCACCGATCAGTGCACGGGTGCGGGGCGCATCCTGCGGTGTGCGGGACAGACTGCCCAGCGCCGCGTCGTAGGCGTCCCGCGTCACCACGGCGTCCGTGGCCCGCCGCCGGTCCTCCCGTTCCCGTAAACGCTGGTAGTACCACTCCTCCACGGTCCCTCCCGCCCGATCGGTTTCTCTCCTGCGGCCCCGCCCGGCCGTCACGATATCCGGCCCAGCCCCGCACGTCCCGGCGTCGCCGTCGTGGTCGCGGGGTCCGGCCGGCGGCGCCGAATCCCGGGGCGCCCCCTCACATCGCCATCTTTCTTGACTGTGTCAACAGGTAGGGTGTGAGGCGTTCGCTCAGGTGCCGCCCCACCCGGAGGGTCCTCCCATGCCGCAGCCCGAACGCCTCCCCGGCGCGCCCGAGTTCCGCATCAGGCTCCCCGGGGGCGGCGGTGAGGCGCGCGGGTGTCTGCTCACCGAGTTCGGCAACAACGGCACGAACAAGTTCCTTCTGTTAGAGGGGTCGGCGGTGGCCTCCGGGGCGTCTCCCGGGCTCGGCGACCACGCGCGCCGCCTGCGCGACGGACTGCGCGCGGGCGGCGGGCTCGTCGACGCGCCCGCCGACCCCGGCCGGCCGCAGGGGCCGCCGTACTGGGTGGCGGCCCGGGACATCGAGTGCAACTCCTCCTCGGCCGCCGCCGCGCTGGTGTACGGCTACAGCGCCTCCGGCCCGGAGTCCTGGCGCACCGACGAGGGCCATCCGCTGGCCGACTACCTGTCCACCGCCTGGCGCGCCCCGCGCAAGGCGTGGCTGGTGCGCGGCGCCAACGTCTCGGGGCACAACCTGGTGCGCCGGCTGTGGCGGGCGGAGGGGATCGTCTCGCTCTCGGGCGCGCACCTGCCGCCGCTGGAGGAGAGCGACCCGACCAGGAGCGCGCTGCGCCGCTTCGTCGAGGAGGGGTACGAGGGGGCCGCCTCGTACCACCAGAAGCGGGGCATGGTCGACGAGTTGCACGCCTTCCTGACGCAGATGCGTATCGGCGACACGGTCGCCACCTTCGACGACGACCGGCTGTACACCGGGCGGATCACCGGGGAGGCCGTGCAGACCGCCTCCCCGGACGGACTGTCCAACCTGCGCCGCACCGTCGACTGGCGGGCGCACGGCCACCCGTACGAGGAGCTGCCGGGGGAGGTGCGGCAGAGGCTGTCCGTGCAGCACGACGTCGTCGATCTGACCGGCGTCCTGGAGGTGCTGGACGGGCTGGACGGGGTGGACGGGTCCGCCGGGCGGGCCAGTGGCGCGGAGCCGGCGGCGGCCGGGGGCACCGGCGAGCGGCCGGCGCAGCGGGAGCTGACGCTGCCACAGGTCACCGGGGAGCTGGCCGCCGCCCTCCTCGTCCACGACCGGGCCTGGCTGGAGGAGATACGCGAACTGCTGCTGGACGAGAAGCAGTTGGTTTTCCACGGCCCGCCGGGAACGGGCAAGACGTATCTGGCGACGAGGCTGGCCGAGCACTTCGGCGGCGGGCCGGAGCAGGTCAAGATCGTGCAGTTCCACCCCTCCTACGCCTACGAGGACTTCTTCGAGGGCTTCCGGCCCGTGGCCGACCCCGAGACGCGGGAGGTCGCCTTCCGGCTGACGGCCGGCCCGCTGCGGGAGCTGGCCGACCTCGCCTCCCGCGAGGGCAGCCGGCACATCCCGCACTTTCTGATCATCGACGAGATCAACCGCGCCAACCTGGCGAAGGTCTTCGGCGAGCTGTACTTCCTCCTGGAGTACCGCGACCGGTCCGTGCGGCTGACCTACTCCGGCGACGACTTCGCGCTGCCGCCCAACCTCTTCGTGATCGGCACGATGAACACCGCCGACCGCTCCATCGCGCTGGTGGACGCGGCGATGCGGCGCCGCTTCGCGTTCGTGGAGCTGTCCCCGCGCACCGAGCCGGCCGCCGGGCTGCTCGCGCGCTGGCTGGAGCGCGAGGGCCGGGAGGCGGAGCCCGCCCGCCTGCTGGACGCCCTCAACTCCCTCATCGACGAACCCGACTTCGCCATCGGGCCCTCGTACCTGATGAGGCCGGGGGTGTACCGCGACGGCGGGCTGGAGCGGACCTGGCGCACGAGGATCCTGCCGCTGCTGGAGGAGCACCACTACGGCGAGGGTCTCGACGTCGCCGCCCGCTACGGTCTCGACGCGCTGCGCGGGCAGCGTCCGTGACCGGGCCCGCGCCCGTGCGGGGAGCGGTGCGCGAGGTGGAGCTGCGCGAGTACGGGCCCGCCGTCTCCGTCTGCCTGGACGCGTCGGCGGGGCGTGCGCTGGCCGCCTCCGGCATCCTGCGCAGCGCGGCCCCCGACCCGGGCCGGGACGGGCACTGGCTGCTGCGGGCGGGCAGCCGGGTCGGCGCCGTACGCGTCCCCGGGGGCGGACCGGTTCTGCGGATCGTCCCCAAGACGCCGGTGCGCCGGCTGTTCTTCCTGCTCGGCTTCAGCCTCGACCCGGAGCGCGCCTGGCGCGACGGCCGGGAGGGCACCGTCGACACCGGCGCGTACGAGGACGTCGTCCCCGCGCTCGCGTACGCCGTGGAGCGGCAGATGGACGCGGCGCTGCGGCGCGGGGTCCTCCGGGGCTACCGGGAGGTGGAGGAGTCCGCGCCGGTGGTGCGCGGGCGGATACGTGAGGCCGAGCAGATCCGGCGGCACTTCGGCCGCACCCCGCCCGTGGAGATCGCCTACGACGCGTACACCGAGGACACCGCCGAGAACCGCCTGCTGCGCGCCGCCGCCGAGCTGCTGCTGCGGCTGCCGGGGGTGCCCGGGTCCGTGCGGCGGCGCCTGGCCCGCCAGCGTCTGCGCCTGGCGGGCGC
>NZ_JBXUOY010000005.1:0-54704 GCF_057196705.1 Streptomyces sp. ATLC9
GGGGGGGCCCCCCCCCCCCCCCCCCCCCCCCCCCCCGCTCCCCGTACGAGCTCAGGCTCAGACCCCGGCGAGGTGGTCGCCGAGGCAGTCGAGGAAGCTGTTCCAGCCGGTCTCGGCCTCCGCGGTCTTCTCCGGGTCGAGCCGGCCGACCTGCCGGAAGGTCAGCCGGGTGCCGCCTTCGTCGTCGGCGAAGTCGACCGTGGTCAGCTCCTCCGCCTCGCCTCGCTCGGCGCGCGCCGCGAGGTTCTCGTCGTTCGGGTCGACGAGGGTGAACACCAGGCGCTCGCCGGGCACGACCTCACGGTAAACGCCCGCGAAGGGGAACTCACCGATACCCTCGGCCGCCATGGTGGCCTTCCACGCGCCGCCGGGGCGCACGTCGAGGGCCACTGTGGAGGGCGCCGTGGTGAAGCCGCGCGGACCCCACCACCGGGCGAAGAGCCCGGGTTCGGTCCACGCGCGGTAGACCTCGGCCCGGGGCGCGTCGAAGACGCGGGTGACGGTGATCTCGCTCAGGCCGGTCGTGTCCGCCACGCTCACGCCTCCGGCGCGTCGAACAGTGGGCGGATCTCGACGCCGCCGTCGTGGACGGGGACGAACTTGGCGATCTCCAGCGCCTTCTCCAGGTCCTCGGCCTCAAGGACAAAGGCGCCGCCGAGGGACTCACGGGTGTCGGAGAACGGACCGTCGGCGACGCCGCCGTCGCGGACCGTCTTGGCGGCGGCGGCCGGCTGCAGGGCGAGGCTGCTGAGGATCTTGCCACCGAGCTCCTCGACCTTGCCGGGGAACGCCTCGTGCGCCGCGAGCAGCTCCTTCGGGGCGTTCTCCCAGCCGCCGGGCATCTCCGCCTCGTAGATGAGGACCGCGAACTGAGCCATAGGGGGCTCTCCTTCTTCACTGCGTGCTGTCTGCGTGGTCGGTGACTCCACGACGGCGGCGTTCCGCGAGGGCGTGGTGTCCACCCCTCCAGCCTCTCCGTTCTCGGGCACCCGACGCATCTTCGAGGTTGCTCTGTCCTCCCGGCCCTCCCGCAAGCCGGCGCACCGGCCGCCGGACGGGTGCTGCGCAATCCACAAGATGCGAACGGCGTGGTCCGGCCCGGACGCTGACGGCATGGCCGGCTTCGCGAACAAGACGTACCTCGTCACCGGCGTTCGGCGTACATCGCCGGCCAGGATTTCGTCGACGGCTGCCTGACCGGCCCCGTCCCGGCCCGGCGCCCTTCCCCTCGCGCCCGCGGGCGCGCGACCACACGAGGAGACTGATGTGATCGGCTTCCGGCTCGACGAGGAGTACGAGGTCCTGCGCGAGGGTGTGGCGGACTTCGCGCGCACTGCCGTCGCCCCGGTGATCGGCGGCCTGTACAAGCGGGACGCGTTCCCCTACGACCTGGTGGCCGAGATGGGCCGGATGGGCCTGTTCGGGCTTCCCTTCGCGAAGGAGTACGGCGGCCAGGGCCGGGACTTCCTGGCTCTGTGCGTGGCTCTGGAGGAGCTCGCCCGCGTCGACACCTCGGTCGCGATCACCCTGTCCGCCGGGGTCTCCCTGGGGGCCATGCCGCTCTACCGCTTCGGCTCGGCCGAGCAGAAGGAGCGCTGGATGCCACAGCTGTGCGCGGGCGAGGCCCTGAGCGCGTTCGGCCTGACCGAACCCGGTGGCGGCACCGACGTCGCGTCGCTGACCACGACCGCCGTGCGCGACGGCGACGAGTGGGTGATCGACGGCGCCAAGTCGTTCATCACGAACTCGGGGACGGACATCACCCGGCTGGTCACGGTCACCGCCGTCACGGGAGTCCGTGCGGACGGCCGCCAGGCCGCTTCGACGATCGTCGTGCCCTCGGGCACCCCCGGGTTCGAGGTCGCCCCGCCGTACTCCAAGGCGGGCTGGAACTCCTCGGACACCCACGGCCTGACCCTGACCGGCGTGCGGGTGCCGGCCGGGAACCTGCTCGGGCAGGAGGGGCGGGGGCTGTCCCAGTTCCTGTCGGTGCTCGACGAGAGCCGGATCGCGATCTCCGCGGTGGGCACCGGCATCGCCCAGGGCTGCGTCGACGAGGCGGTGCGCCATGCCGGGGAGCGGGTGGCCTTCGGCCGGAGCATAGGCACCAACCAGGCCATCCAGTTCATGATCGCGGACATGGAGGTGCGGGCCCACAGCGCCCGGCTCGCCTATTACCACGCGGTGACGAAGATGCTCCGGGGCGAGCCGTTCGGCAGGGAGGCGTCGATCGCGAAGCTGGTCGCCTCCGGCGCGGCGATGGACAACGCCCGCGACGCCACACAGATCTTCGGCGGCTACGGCTGCCTCAACGACTACCCGGTGTCCCGCTTCTACCGTGACGCCAAGGTGCTCGAGGTCGGCGAAGGGACGAACGAGGTGCAGCGCATGCTGATCGCCCGCAGTCTGGGACTTCCGGCCGCCGTCTGAATCACCCCGGGCGGGTCCGGCAACACCGGGGGAGGGGCCCGCAGAGGCGGACTCCTCCCCCGCACGCGGTCAGGCCGCCCGCCCCGGACCGCCGGCCAGCAGGGCCGCGCCCCTCTCGCGCAGCTCGACCTTGCGGACCTTGCCGCTGGCGGTCATCGGGAAGGAGTCCACGACCGCCACGTGACGAGGGATCTTGTAGTGGGCCAGCCGGCCGGCGCAGTACGCCCGCAGTTCGGCCGCACCGAGCGGCGCGGCACCGCCCCGCAGCCGGATCCAGGCCATGATCTCCTCGCCGTAGTACGGGTCCGGGACGCCGACCACCTGGGCGTCGAGGATGTCCGGGTGAGTGTGCAGGAACTCCTCGATCTCACGCGGGTAGATGTTCTCGCCGCCGCGGATGACCAGGTCCTTGATCCGGCCCGTGATGCTGACGTAGCCGTCGGCGTCCATGACCGCGAGGTCCCCGGTGCGCATCCAGCCGTCCGCGTCGATGGCCTCGGCGGTCTTGTCGGGCTGCCGCCAGTAGCCCCGCATCACCGAGTAGCCGCGGGTGCGGAACTCGCCCTGTCTGCCGCGGGGCACGGTCTTCCCGGTCTCCGGGTCCACGATCTTGATCTCCACGTGCGGGCCGGCCGTGCCAACGGTGGACACCCGGCGTCCGAGCGAGTCGTCCGGGCGGGTCTGGCAGGCCACGGGGGAGGTCTCCGTCATCCCGTAGCAGATCGTCACCCGTGCCATGTGCATCCGGTCGATGACCTGGCGCATCACCTCGACCGGGCAGGGGGTTCCGGACATGATGCCGGTGCGCAGCGACGTGAGGTCGAAGCCGTCGAAGCCGGGGTCGGCGAGTTCGGCGATGAACATCGTCGGCACACCGTACAGGGAGGTGCACCTCTCTGCCTCGACCGCCGCCAGTGTCGCGCGGGCGTCGAAGAAGGCGGCGGGGATGACCACGCACGCGCCGTGGCTGAGCGCCGCGATCGTGCCCATCACCATGCCGAAGCAGTGGAAGAAGGGGACCGGCAGGCAGACACGGTCGGCCTCGGTGTACTCCAGCAGTTCACCGGTGAAGAAGCCGTTGTTGAGGATGTTGCGGTGGGTGAGCGTGGCTCCCTTGGGCAGGCCGGTCGTACCCGAGGTGTACTGGATGTTGACCGGGTCGTCGGGGTTCAGTGACGCCTCCACCGAGGCGAGGCGCCGCAGACCGTGCGGGTCCGGACAGGCCAGCAGAGCGCGCCACTGCTCGCTGCCGATCAGGACGGTGTGACGCAGGGACGGGCAGCGCGGCGTGACCTCCTCGATCAGCCCGGCGGCGTCTGCGTTCCGCAGCACCGGTGCGGCGATCAGCACCTGCACCCCGGCGTGGGCGAGCACGTACTCCAGCTCGTGGGTGCGGTAGGCGGGATTGATGTTGACGAGGATCGCGCCGATCTTCACGGCCGCGTACTGGGTGAGTACCCAGTCGGCGCTGTTCGGCGCCCACAGCCCGACCCGGTCCCCCGGTGCGACGCCCAGTTCCAGCAGGCCGACCGCGAGCGCGTCGGTGCGCGCGTCGAGTTCGGCGTAGCTCCAGCGGCGGCCCTCGCCGGTCCTGTCGACGACGGCGTCACGGCCGGGGAAGGAGGCGACGGTCCTGCTCAGCTGGGCACCGATGGTCTCGTCGAGGAGTGCCAGGTGATGGCTGCCCCGGGCGTGGCTGGGCAGGGCGGCCGCCGCGCACCCCACCGACGGGCCGGTCGGCGTCGACGCGTCTTCCAGCTCAAGTGGGTTCATCCACTCAGGCTCGCCGCGGTGGCGCGCGGGCCGCATCTCGGTGATTGCCCTTTTCACGGTGCCGTGCGGCTCGCCGCGGTCGGGACGATCCCGCACGTTCGGAGAAGGGCCGGACGGGACAGCCGTCCTATTCTGCGGTTGCCCCGTCCGGCGGCCTCGCCACGGGCGTACCCCCGTCATCGAGCCCCTGTTGGGAGACCTGCCATGAAACTCGGCCTGGCATTCGCGGACTACGCCTGGGACGGCGGAGCGGAACGCATGGCGGACACGCTCAAGGCGATGTCCCGCACCGCCGACGATGCGGGTTTCGACGTCATCGGCGTCGCCGACCACGTCTGGCAGGGCCCCCACCTGGGAGGTCCCGAGCAGCCGATGCTGGAGTGCTTCACGACGCTCGCCACCATCGCCGCTCACACCCGTCGCATCCGGCTCATGCCCATGGTCGCGGGGGTCCATTTCCGTTCCCCAGGTCTGCTGGCCAAGACGGTGACGACGCTGAACGTGCTGTCCGGCGGGCGGGCCGATCTCGGCATCGGCGCCGGCTGGTACGAGGAGGAGGCGCGCGGCCTGGGCATCGGTTTCCCGACGACGGCCGAGCGGTTCGAGCAGCTGGAGGACGCGGTGCGGATCTGCCGGAGCATGTGGGCCGGCGAACGCGGTGACGAGAAGCCCCTCACGGGTCGTCACCACCACCTCGAGCGGGCTCTGAACGTGCCGCAGAACCTGACCCGTCCGCAGCTCATGATCGGCGGGGGTGGTGAGAAGAAGACCCTGCGTCTGGTCGCCCGCCACGCGGACGCCTGCAACCTGTACCCGGGCCCGGACCTGGGCGGCAAACTGGCGGTGCTGCGCCGTCACTGCGATTCGGAGGGCCGGGACTACGACACGATCGAGAAGACCTGCATCATGCCGTTCACGCCGCGGGACGCCGTCTCGGCGGACGAACTCGCCGACACACTGCGCCAGATCGCCGAGGCCGGTGTCACGCGGGTGATCGGCATCCTGGAGGGCCGGGACCAGGTCGCCTCGATAGAGCTGATCGGCGAGCGGGTGCTGCCCGCCGTCGAGGACGCCTGATCCGCCCGCCCGCCGGGGCGCGGCCCCCGTCCGGCGGGCGGGCGGGGGCGGATCAGTCCGGCAGCCGGACCGACAGCGCGTGGTGGAAGACGTCCCGCGGATCGTAGGTCTTCTTGATCCGCTGCAGACGTGGGTAGTTGTCCTTGAAGTACAGGGTGTGCCACGGGACCCCGGAGGTGTTCCACCCGGGGTCGGCGAGATCGGTGTCGGCGTAGTTGACGTAGCTGCCGTCGTTGGCCTCGTCCGGCACCGGCACCCCACCGGTGGCCGCGTACACGTCACGGTACATCTCGCGGACCCGCCGGATGTTGGTCTCGTCCTCGGCCTCCGACCCCCACACCGCCATGTAGGCGGCCTTGAGGACGGAGTCTCGCTGGGGCACCGCGGTGGCGTCCGGCGCGACAGCGTTCACGCGGCCGCCGTAACCGATGAGGATGAGCTGGACCGGGCTCGTCTCCCCGGTTGTCAGATGGCGGTGGATGGCGGCCGTCTGCTCCGCGGAGTAGCCCTTGCGCAAGTACGCGGCCTTGATCTTGATCCGGCGGGTGAACGGGTCGCCCGGATCACCCCAGCCCGGGTACGAGGAGACGTACAGCCAGGGCCTGACCTGCTGGGAGACGAACATCGGCTCGGCTTCCACACCCGCCATGACCTCGTCGAGGAAGGCAGCCACCAGCCGTTCGGCCTCCGGGGTGGCGTCGTCGATGTGGGCGCCGACGGTCAGCCCGAAGCCGGAGCGGTGGGTGCCGTGGAAGAAGCCCGCCAGCGCCGCGTACGGCGATTCGGGGCCGCTGTTGCGCTCGAACCAGGAGCCGAAGTTGCGCTGCAGGGTGGCGAAGGCGTCCGGTGTCATGGTGTCCCAGGACCACACCGCCGTGCCGCTGCGCCAGGCCCCGGGCGCCTTCGGCAGCAGTTCTGCCGGGTCCTCGCCTTCGGCACCGGGGGCACGCATCCAGTAGCGCGTGACAACGCCGAAGGTGCCACCGCCGCCACCGGTGTGGGCCCACCACAGCTCGCGGTGCGGGTCGTCCTCCTCGCGGGTCGCGACGATCGCGCGGGCCGTGCCGTCCTCGCCGACGACGACGACCTCCACCGCGTACAGGTAGTCGACGACGGCACCGAGGCTGCGGGAGAGCGGTCCGTAGCCCCCGCCGACGATGTGCCCGCCGACCCCGACCTCGGGGCACTCCCCGGCGGGGATGGTGACGCCCCAGCCCTTGAACAACACCCGGTAGACGTGCCCGAGGGTCGCGCCTGCCTCGATGGCGAAAGCACGCCGCTCGGCGTCGTATCGGACGTCGGTCATCTCGGACATGTCGAGGAGGACCTCCACACCGTCGGTGTTGAGGTCCTCGAAGCCGTGTCCGCCGCTGCGCACGGAGACCCGCTTGCCGGCCCCCACGGCCTCGGTCACCGCGTCCACCACCTGGGCGGTCGTGGTGACCACCTGTACGTACTCCGGCCGCCCGGGGAAACGGTGGTTGGTGCCCAGCACCAGGCTCGGGTAGCGCGGGTCGGCCGCAGTGATCGTGGCTGCGGCGAAGGCGGGGATGTCCGTCTCGGTCACGTCGTTCCTCCATCGGGGCGGGCGGTCGCCCGGCGCCTCCGGCCGGGCCGGCCCGGGGGCCGCCACCAGCGTGGACGAGCCCGGATCGGGATGTCTTCTCCCGGTGTGCGGTTTCCCGGCAGAGCGCTTTCTTCCAGATTGCTCAAGGGCCCGGTGTGCGTGGGATTCGCTTGTGGCACCGGCCGGGCCGCTGGTTTTGTGGGCGTCATAGCCCGACGAAGGAGGGTCCGTCACATGTGCGGCATCGCCGGGGCCATGGCCCTGCACGACGGGGCGGGAGTCGATGCCCGGGTGCTCGACGGCATGACGGCGAACCTGCTGCACCGGGGACCCGACTCCGGCGGCACCTACCTCCGGGACGGCGTCGGACTCGGCTTCCGGCGCCTCGCCATCAACGACCTCGCCGGCGGCGCCCAGCCGATGTCCGGCGAGGACGGCTCCGTGGTCATGGTGTGCAACGGCGAGATCTTCAACCATCGTGAACTGCGCGCCGGGCTCGAGGCCAAGGGACACCGCTTCACGACCGGCTGCGACGTCGAGGTCGTCGTCCACCTCTACGAGGAGGAGGGCACCGCGCTGCTGCACCGGCTCAACGGGCAGTTCGCCTTCGCGTTGTACGACCGGCCGCGTCGCCGCCTGTTCCTCGCCCGCGACCACGCCGGCATCCTGCCGCTGCATTACGCCATCACGCGCGACCGGTTCGTCTTCGGCTCGGAGGCGAAGGCCGTCCTGGCACACCCGGAGGTGGACCGGGCGGTGGACCTCACCGGCCTCGACCAGGTGCTGACCTTCCCCGGCCTGGTCAGCCCCCGCACCATGTTCCGGGGGGTGCGCGCGGTACGGCCCGGCCACTACCTGCTGGTGGAGGACGGGTCCGTGCGGGAGACGCGGTACTGGGACCTCGACCTGCCGCCTGCCGGCGAACCCCAGGAGCACCCGGACGCCTACTACCCGGAGCGGCTGCGGGAACTGCTGACGGAGGCGGTGCGGCTGCGTCTGAGTGCCGACGTGCCGGTCGGCTTCTATCTCAGCGGTGGTCTCGACTCCTCGCTGATCGCCGGTCTGGTCGGCGAGCTCGCACCCTCGGCCGACTCGTTCTCCGTGACCTTCCCGGAGGCCGAGATCGACGAGTCCGGCTACCAGCGCCTGATGGCGCGGAAGGCCGGATCCCGCCACCATGAGATCCCGTTCACCGCCGACGAGATCGTCGAGGGGCTGCAGCGGATGGTGCTGCACGCCGAGACGCCCGTGAAGGAGACCTACAACACCTGCTCGCTCGCGCTGGCCCGGCGGGTGCGCGAGAGCGGCACCCGGGCGATTCTCACGGGGGAGGGCGCCGACGAACTGTTCGGCGGCTACGTCGGCTACCGCTTCGACCGCCTGGGCCGCGGCGCGGACCGCTCGGGGGACCCGCTCGCCGACGCTCTGGAGGACGATGCCCGGCGGCGGCTGTGGGGCGATCCCGGACTGTTCTACGAACGTCCCTACCACGCCTGGCGCGAGGCCAAGATGGCCCTGTACTCACCGTCCGTGCGGGAGGCGTTCGCTGAGGTGGACTGCCTGCGCGAAGCCCCGGTGGACCACGACCGGCTGGCGGGCCGCGACCCGTTGGCACAGCGCTCCTACCTCGACTTCCGGCTGCGGCTCTCGGACCACCTGCTCGCCGACCACGGCGACCGGATGGCCATGGCCCACTCCGTGGAGGCCCGCTACCCGTTCCTGGACCGCGCGGTGACGGAGTTCGCCACCCGCGTCCCCGCCCATCTCAAGGTGCACCCGCGCGGCGGGGAGAAGTACGTCGTACGCCAGGCGGCCCAGGGCCTGGTGCCGCCGGAGATCGTCGACCGCGAGAAGTTCGGCTTCCGCGCCCCCGGCAGTCCGGCCCTGCTGCGCGCCGGCATCGAGTGGATCAACGACATGCTCTCCCCCGCGCGGATCAGGCGGCAGGGGTTCTTCGACCCGGCGACCGTGGAACGGCTCCGCGCCCGGTACACCCGCGACGGTTTCGAGATCCACCCCCACTTCGGCGACGACCTGCTGCTCACTGTCCTGACCTTCGGCATCCTCCTGGACACCTTCTCCCTTCCAGACCACCCGTGACGGCCGGACGGGCGGCCCTCACGGGGCCTTCCGGGACAGAGAAAGGAATCACGATGACGTTCGAAGCCATTCACGACCTGGTGGAGAGGACGATCGAGCGTTTCCCCGGACGCGTGGCCGTCGAGACGGACACAGACCGTCTCGACTACGCCGGACTCGACGCGCGCGCCGCACACGTGGCCGCGGAACTCACGGCCGCGGGTGCCGGGGCCGGATCCTTCGTCCCCGTCCTGGTCGAGGACCGTCGCGACCTGGCGGCCGCCGTCCTCGGCATCATGCGAACGGGCGGCGTGTTCGTCCCGATGGACCTGACCGCGACACCCGTCCGGCTGCGGTCGATGCTGCTCGATCTCGACCCGCGCTGGGCCGTGGTCGCCGACCCGGCCGACCCCGCGGCCCTGCGGGCGCTCTCCGAGGCCGTGCCCGGCGCCCAGGCCGTCACCGTCGGCCCCTCGGCCTCCGCGTCCGGCGGACCGGGGCACCGCGCGGCCGCGGACGACCCCGCGTACGTGTTCTTCACCTCCGGCACCACGGGCCGCCCCAAGGGCATCGTCGGCCGGCTCGGCTCCATCGCCCCCTACATCCGTTGGGAGACCGAGCAGTTGGGCGTCGCGCCCGACTGGCGGGTGGCGCAACTGGTCTCGCCGTCGTTCGACGCGGTACTGCGCGACCTGTTCGTCCCGCTCGCCGTCGGCGGGACCCTGGTCGCCCCGCCCCGACGGACGAGGCTGGACCCGGCCGCCCTGGCCCGCTGGACCGACGAGCAGCGGATTGACCTCATCCACACCGTGCCCTCGCTGTTCCGGGGCCTGGTGTCGGCCGCGATCGCGGGCGACCACGCCCTCGCCTCGCTGCGCTGGGTGGCGCTCTCCGGCGAACGGCTCGCGCCGCAGGACGCCGAACGCCTCTTCGGGCACTACGGCGACCGGATCCGACTGCTCAACCTGTACGGTCCGTCGGAGACGACGATGACAAAGACCTTCCACGAGGTCACCCGCGCCGACCTGACGCTTCCGTCCATCCCCGTCGGCCGCCCGATGCCTGGTGCCGAGGTGCTGCTGGTCGACGAGTCGGGCCGGCTCGCGGAACCCGGCGCGGTCGGCGAGATCCACCTGCGCACCCCCGACCGCACTCTCGGCTACCACCGGCGTCCCCAGGAGACCGCCCGGGTCTTCGTCCCGCACCCGGTCACCGGCGACCCCGCCGATGTCGTCTACCGCACCGGCGACTTCGGCCGCCTGCTGCCGGACGGATGCCTGGAGTTCCTCGGCCGCAAGGACCACCAGGTCAAGATCGGCGGCGTACGGGTAGAGCTGGAAGGCGTCGAGAGCGTGCTGCGCGCGCATCCGGACATCGCCGACGCGGCCGTGGTCGCCCATGAGGAGGGCGGGACCGCCCGGCTCTGCGCCTACCTCGAACCGCGCGGGACGGTCGGCGACACCCTGTCCGCGGACCTGGAGCAGCGGCTCCGCTCCCATCTTCGCGAACGGCTCCCGGACGCCGCGGTGCCGGCGCTCTTCGTTGTACTGCCCGAAATGCCCCGCACACTCAGCGGGAAGACCGACCGCAAGGCTCTGCCCGCCCCCGTCCGGCGTGTCGCCGCTGACCGAGACGGCACGCCGCCGCTGACCGCGACCGAGCGGGCCGTCGCCGACCTGTGGCTCGCGATCCTGCCGGCGTCCGGCGTGGGCCGGGACGACGACTTCTTCGCCTCCGGCGGCACCTCGCTGCTCGTCGTCGAGCTGCTCGGCCGGATCGGCCAGTCCTTCGGCGTCTCGGTGCCGCTGCGGGACTTCCTGCTGTCCCCGACCGTCTCGGCGCTCGCCGCGGCGGTCGAGAAGGAGCTGCTCGCGGCCGACGCACCGCTCGACGACCTCTTCGCCAGCTAAGGGCCCGCCGATGACCACTCACCCAGTCCAGCTGCCCCACTCTCCCCCCGGCCCGGACACCGCCGGGGACGCCTGCGTCCGCTGCGGCATCACCGGCCGCTATCCCGGCATCACCTTCGACGCGGCCGGGGTCTGTGACCTGTGCGTCCTGTACGCGCGGCACGCCACCGAGATCGACGCCTACTTCGGGGACACCGACCATTTCGTCGAACTCGTCCGCAGCCGTGCGCGGGCCCGTGACTCCGCCGTCGACTGCCTGCTGCTGTACAGCGGCGGCAAGGACAGCTCGTACGTCCTGTACCGGCTGATCGACCTCGGTCTGCGGGTGCGGACCTTCACCTTCGACAACGGTTTCATCTCCCGGACCGCGCTGCGCAACGTCGAGACCATCACCGCCGACCTCGGCATCGAGCACGTCACCCTGACGCACTCCGACCAGAACGCGGTGTTCCGGCGCAGCCTCCAGCAGCACAAGAGCGTGTGCAACGGCTGCTTCCGTTCACTGCTGGACCTGAGCCTCCAGCACGCGCACGACCTCGGCATCCCTACCATCGTCACCGGCCTGTCGCGCGGTCAGATCATGGACGAGCGGCTGTCCTGGTTCCACCGCCAGGGCATCTTCGATCCGGCCGAGATCGAGCCGCGCCTGCGGGAGGGGCGGCGCGTCTACCACCAGTCCGGCGGGATGGTCCCCGCCGAGGTGGTCGACTCCGTCGAGGTCGTCGACTACTACCGCTACTCCGACATCACCAAGGACGGCATCCGCGCACTGCTGCGGTCGCGCTCCGACCTGTGGTCGCAGCCGGGCGACACCGGTTTCTGCAGCTCCAACTGCATGATCAACGATGCGGGAGTACTGGTCCACACCCGCGAACGCGGCTTCCACAACTACGAGGCCCCCACTCGCTGGGAAGTGCGCCTCGGGCACCTGGAGCGGGCGGAGGCGGACGAGGAGCTGCGCACTCCGCCGGCGACGCCCCGGGTGCGCAAGATGCTGCTGCAGATCGGTTACCCGCTGCCGGAGGAGAGCACCGCGCGGCCGGTGGCGGCCTCGCGGACCACCGTCGCGTCGGCCCCGCCGGTCTCCCGGCGCACGCCGCTGACGCCCGCCCAGTGCCGTGTCCTGCGGGACACGGCCGGGGCTCCCGGCCGGCAGGCCAGGACTCTGCTGCTGCAGACCCCGGCCCCAGCGGACAAGGCGCTGGTGCGCCGGGTGGCGCTCCGGCTGCTACTGCGCCACGAGGCCCTGCGTCTGCGGTTCGAGGAGCGGAGCGAGGGGTGGCGGCAGTACGACGCGGGCCCGGCCGGAGCCGTGCCGGTGCTGCGCCTGGACGCGTCCGGACGGGACCCGTCGGCCGAGGCCGGGCTGGTGCGCACCGCTGTGGACCGGCTGCGCTCCCGGCTCGACCTGGCCGACGGACCGCTCTGGCAGCTCGCCCTGGTCGACCGCGGGCCGCTCCCGGCACGGCTGCTGCTGGTCGTACACGAACTGCTGGCGGACACCCGCTCCTGGCGCTTGCTGCTGCGCGACCTGTCGGCCCTGTGGGCCAACGGGGGCGAGGCGGTGCTCACGCCGACGGAATCCTTCCTGGAACAGGTCTCATCGGCTGCCGTGAGTCCGGCAGGGCACGTGAGTCCGGCAGGGCACGTGAGCACGGAGTCGACTCGGCTCAGTGTGGCCTGCGGTACGCCCGTGAGCGCGGCCCGCGTGGCCGAGGTCCTGGCCACGGTGCTCACGGACCTGGGTGACGCGCCGGACGCCGAGATCGTCGACCACACGGAAGCGGGCGGTCCCGCCTGGCTCGGCCGCTGGGCTCCGGTACCGCCTGCGGAAGGCGGGTCTGTGATCCGTTACGAGCACTTCGGCGACCTTGACGGGCTGCTGCCGGCCGATTCGCCGTTCACACGGGTGGTGGGTGAAGAGGCGGACTTCAGCGTGCTGCCGGGAACCGGGTGGGACGGGGTGCGGGTGCACGGCGTGGTCCGCGACGGAACACAGTACATGGACTGGTGGTGCACACCGGAGCTGCGCCGGCGCCTACGGGCCACCGCGCTGCCGGAGCGAGTGGCCCGCCGGCTCACGGCGTCATGACGGACCCGGTGCCTGTACCCGGTGGAACACTCGGTGTTCTTGGGGGAATGGGCCCCGCGGCCACAGCGGAGTTCCTCCGGCTGCTCGCCGCCCGGGTACCGGCCGACAACGACCAGCACCACCCGCGGATCGTGATGCTGTCGGACCCCTCGGTACCCGACCGGTCCGCAGCGCTCACGGAAGGCGGGGAGTCACCACTGCCGGCGATCCGCGAGGGCCTGGCGACGCTGGTGCGCTGGGGCGCGGACCTGCTGGCCGTTCCGTGCAACACGGCCCACGCGTACATCGACTCGATCGGCGAGCTTCCGGTTCCGGTCGTCCACATCGTGGACGCAACACTGCGGGCAGCCATGGCCAGGAGTCCCGGGGGCGGCTGGCTGGCCGCCACCGCGGGCACCGTGGAGAGCGGCCTCTACCAGCGACGGGCCGCCGAACTCGGCTACCGGCTAGTCCTGCCCGGGGCGGCCGTGCAGGCCACGCTCCACCGTGTCGCGGTGCTCGTCAAGGCGGGCCGCACGGTGGAAGCGGGGCCGCCGCTCGCCGCGGCCCTGCACACGCTGTGGCACCGTGCCCCCCTGCCGGTTCTCACCGCCTGTACGGAACTCCCCCTCGCATACACTGCGGCGAGGCTTCCTCCCGAGGCCGAGGTCTCCAGTCTGGACGCCCTCGCCTCAGCCTGTGCCGACGCCCTCTACCCGGTACGGCTCCCGGGCCGGGCCGCCCGGCCCGGCCCGGCGCGGGAGCCGGTCAGCGCCCCGCTCGGTGGGCGGGCGGCACCCCTGCCGCTCCGCCCGGCCGGGTACTGACCTCCATACGGTCCGGAGCCCTGCGGTCCGTGCCCCGCGCGGTAGGCGTTACGGCCGTCGAGGCACCGTCATGCCGCGGCCGACGCCCCGTCACACCATCGGTCACCCCTTCACCGGGCCGAATCGTGACAAGCGAACCGGATCACCGCAATACGAAGCCGCGACCGACGAACGGAACCCCGTCCGAGCGGTAGACACACGAACGACGTGCGGAGGCCATCGCAGCCGCGCGGCCCCCAGGGCCGCGCGGCGGAACCACCCGCCGGGCTCCGCCACTCCTGTCGGCTCATCCGTCACGACCGGCACCACCCGGAGAACAGCAGCGCTGGTGGTGTCCGCGCCCCGGGGTTGCTCCGCGAAGCCGGGTATGGAGGCAGGGCTCACCTTCCTGGACAGGTTGTACCGGGGACAGAGGCGTGTCGGTAGTTGCGATAGGTGTGCTTCTGGTGTATCACGCGCGCGCACGCTCTAGATAGTTGAGAGAACCGCGTCTTCGCAGGTCAAAGAGGTGGGTGAGGCGCTGGAATATCACCCCCGGGTGATAAAGGAAGGTCGTGATTATCACCCGGGGGTTATAAAACTCAGCCATTTTGTGCACAGGGGGTACATTTTATGAGTGAAGACAGCCGTGTTCGCCATTGAGATTGTGCACAGGGGGTACATTCTGCTGGTCACGCATGGATGGGGCCCGAGGCGTCAAGAAGCTTTGGTTTATCACCCGAGAGTGATAATGACGCGCAGAAAGTGCACCAGGGGAACACTAAAGTGCACTGGGGGGACAATCCCGTATGCTGCGGCCGCCGGGTCCAACCGACATGTGAGGAGCTCGTCCCGCGATGACCGCACAGCCGAAGAAGCAGCCGCGACGGCGGCCGGCGCCGTCCGCGCTTCCGCCGCCCCCGCCCAGCGCCTTCCGGCAGCCCGGCGCGCTGCGACGCGCGAACGTCGTGAACCTTCCCGACGGGTACCGGGCCGCGGTCGAGCCGCCGGTCACCAGCGACGGCTTCCTCGACGGCGACTTCGTGATGGACAGCCAGGCATTCCTGTGCTGGCTGGCGGACTACTACCGGGACGACATCGTCTCTCTGCGGCTGATTGTCCGGATGATGGGGATGCAGAAGTCCGGTGGAATCGTCCAGGCGACCCAGGTTCGTCTCGCCGGACTGCTGGGCGTACGGCAGTCGCAGATCTCCCGCTCGCTGAAGGAGGCCGGGCGGACCGGGCTGGTGGCCCGGATCAGGCCCGGGGTGTACCAGTTGCACCCGCGGTTGTCGCTCAGAGGCGGCCGGGTGCCGATCGAGCCCAGCCCGGGGATGAGGGCACAGGGCACAATGAAAGTCGACCAGTTGGCGCTCCTGGACGATATCGCGGGCAACCCGGACCTGCCTGAGGCGTTCCGGGAGCTGCGGCAGCTTCCCGACCCCGCGAAGAAGCCGCCTCGCGAGGACAAGGCCCGCGCCCAGACCCGCCGGACGCGTAAGACGAAGGATGGGACATCGTGACGATCGCCGTGGAGCACTCAGCCCCCGAGTACGTCTGGACCGCCAACAACGCCCTGGTCTTCACTCCCCGCGGGATGCCGCCGGCCGCATACCCGGTGCTGCTGCATTTGCTCGGTCGGCAGGAGCCGGGAGGGCGCTGTCTGGTCACCCACGGCACCATTGCCGGGGAACTCGGTATCACCCGGCCCAAAGTCACCCGGGCCCTGCAGCATCTGACCTTCGCCCGCATGGTGTGGAAGGAAGGCAACGGCGCCTACCGGCTCAGTCCTCTCGTCGCCGGGTTCCGTACCCCTGCCGAGCAGCTCCAGGCGATCGTGGCCCTGGATGACGACGACCGCTTCGACCATCCCGACTTCCAGGAGCGGTACGAGGAACAGATCGCCCGGTACGAGAGGGAGAAGCGGCGACGGGCCGCTCAACGGCAGAGGACGCCCGAGCCCCCCATCGATCTCGCCGCCCGCCGCAGACAATGATCCGCGCCGGACACCGGCCATGCGGCGGGTGATCGCGGCATGGCCGGTGACGCGCATCCCGCCGCCGGCGTTGGCGAACGCGCCGGTGGTCGTTCCCGATGGGGCGGCGCCGCGAGCAACCCCGGTCTCCCGGGTCGGCGGAACGGCGACCTCCGGTCCTCCCCCGTCTGCCTCGTTCCGCCGTGGTGGCGGCGCAGCCCTGCGGAGTGCGCGGTCCGGTCCGCGCACCGGACCTCACCCGATAGCGATCGGGTGCCTGTCAGACGGTGGTCATCTCGGCGGTCGCGGTGAGGGCGAAGCTGCCCCTCTGGATGGCGTTGACACGGACGGACCTGCAGCCGCTGGTTTCCCTGGGCCCGGTCTCGGCCTCGATCCAGCACGGTTCGTCGAACTCCACGTAGCGCCTGAAGGAGACATCCATCGCGGTCGGCACCGTCGCCCTGGTGGAGGGCTCCAGCGCGTGGGCGGCCTGACGCACGGCCTCGAGCAGGAGCATGCCGGGCACATGGTCGACGGGGTGGTAGAAGAGGACGGGGTGTGTGGTGTCGACACGCAGTTGCCAGCGCCAGTCCTCGGAGGTGGGGGAGAGGACCACGTCCTGGGGTCTGGTGCGCCCCGTCATCTCCTCCGCGACAGGAGGCACGGGGGCCGGGGCGCCGGCGAACACTCGGGCCGCATCACACCGGCCGGACCGGAGACGTTCGTACACGGGAGGGGAGTGCAGCCCGAAGACTATGGTGGCCACTGACAGCAGAGAGCCGTCGCGGACGGCCTCGATACGCATCGTCATCGAGGCGGCCGGAGGGCGGTGGTAGTGGATACCGGTGCATGTGACGTACAACTCGATCTCGGCCGGTGTGTTCTCCGCGCGCAGTGCCTGCGGGTTGACCGCGTACTGCAGGCGGGACCAACTGACCTGGTGGCCGGAGGGGATCTCGTACGCGGAGTGGGCGAGCAGCAGACCGCTCTGCCGGAATGTCTCGCAGAGCAGCAGCGGGTCGTGCACGCCGTGCCCGGTGTCGTAGAAGCTGTGGATGCGTGGCCACCGGGCGGTGACCGTGAAGGCATCCTGCCCGACCTTGTCCCACCCTGTGAGGGAAACCTCGGAGAAGGCGGCTCTGTGTACGTACTTCTCGGCCACTGCGGTGGTCGGGGCAGGTCTCGCGGAAACGGAGCGTTCTTCGGCGGTAGGCATGCCTCTCCCCTGGGACGTGCGTACGTGGCGCCCCCGCGCTACCGGTTGTAGGGGCCAATCCGTAAAATAAGGGCGCTCGTTTTTTTTGTCGAGGGAGAGACCGGGGTCACCGGATGACCGAACCGAGACAGAAACGGGCGACAAAGACAGGAGAGGTGATTCTCCGCGTTGCGGCGGAAATCTCCGACGAGCGCGGATACAACAGTGCCGACATCGGCGGAATCACGGATAACGCCGGGGTGACCAAGGACGGAATGTGCTTCCACCGCAAGCCGGAGAAGCCGCTCGCCCGCGCCGTCATCACCTGTTTATCGGCAGTTCGTCCAGTTCTCCACCGAGATTCCCGGGCTGATCCGATTGGTGGACCTGAGGTCCATATGATCCGCGCGCCGCGGACGGATGCCGGCCTTTCGGACGGACGGAGCAGCGCCGGAAGGCCGGCTCGTCGTTCACTCCGACGAGGCGGTGTGCGCCGGACGCTGCGCCTCCATCAGAGTCCGGAGGGAGGCATCGGGAGCGCAGACGCCTTTCAGTGCCAGGTGCCATACCCGCTCCAGCCGACCGACGGCGCTCTGGTGGCCGGTGCCCGTGCCGCATCGTTCGCGTGTGTAGACCTCGGCTCCGCTCGTCAGGTGCTCCACCAGCGTCGCGACGTCCGCCGGCAGCGCGTCCTCACAGATCTGGCCGGACCGGTGCGCCTCGTCCAGCAGTTCCCGCACGACCGGCAGCCAGCGGTCCGACCATGCCGAGGCGGTGGGCCGTTCCCGCATGAGACGGACGGCCGAACGCACAGCCACGTTCTCCTCCATCAGACGCGCGAGTTCGAGCGTGATCTCGATGGTGGCGCGCAGGGCCGGCACCTGTCTGCCGGTGACACGGTCCAGGGCGGCCTGTGTGGCCATCCAGCCTTCCTCCTGGACGGCGTCGGCCAGGTCGGCCTTGGTGGAGAAATGAAAGGTCAGCGCACCAACCGACATGCCTGCGGCCTTGCTGACCTGGGACAGAGAGGTACCGTCGTAACCACCGCGGTCGAACGCGTCTGCGGCGGCTTTGAGTACGACGGCGCGTGTCCGTAGGGCTCTCTGCTGCTTCACCATGCCGACTCCGGGTGAGCGCTCGCCGACAGCCACACGGGGGTCTCCTAACTGCAAGGCACCGCTCCGTTCTCCTGGTGGTCCACTTCCTATTTTAAGCGAACACCTTGCTCGGCTCAGGGACACCGGGCAATACCGACTTGCCCAAGGTGCAACGGATCCGCGGACCGGTCTTCCCCGCGTTCACCACGGTCACGTTCCCGTTGAGGAAACGCGGGAAGAAGTCCTCGCCATGTAGGGACGGCACGTGAGTGCGACGGCATACAACGTGCCCCGGGGAAGCTCCTCCCGCGCACTGTGGTGCCTCCACCCGGCCGCGGGCCGGACTCCCGGTCCGGCCCGCGGCGTGAGGCGTGAGGCGTGAGTTGGCAAAGTCGCAGAACGTCTTTCCGGGGTCACAAAAAAGAGAACGTTCGCTATTCTTTTGGCGCGCGCCAGCTTGCGGCCTGCCACAGGGAGGGAAGCCACGCCATGACCACGCCCGCCTTGACAAACCCTCTGGACTCGGTGTCCGCGTTCGCCGACAACATCTTCGAGTACTTGCCGCGGACCGATCAGCGCAGGTGGGCGCGGACCTACCTGTGGGGTCTGCTCACCACCCCGGGCAAGAAGTCGGTGCGGCGCCTCGCCTCCGTCTCGGGTTCGCCCACCGCGTTCCAGTCGCTGCATCAGTTCGTCAACGCCAGTCCGTGGGACTGGACACCCGTCCGGGAAGAGCTGGTGCGCTGGGTCGAGCGCCGGGCGCGGACGCAGGCGTGGGTCGTGGATCTGGCGGTGCTGCGCAAGCGCGGGGAGCACTCGTGCGGCGTGCATCGACGCTTCGTCCCCTCCACCGGACGCTCGGTCACATGCCAGGTGGGCGTCGGTGCCTTCCTGGCCACACCGAAGGAGGCCGTCCCCGTCGACTGGCGTCTGATGCTGCCCGGTTCCTGGAGCAAGGATCCGCAGCGCCGTAAACGCGCCCGCATCCCGGACGACGTCCACGGTGGGTCGGCCGAGCGCCACGTCCTGGATCTGCTCGATGCCCTGACCTCGGTCAGCCGCACGGCTCCCGTACCGGTCGTGGCGGACCTGTCAGCCTCTCCCGGCGCAGCCGATCTGGTGCGCGGGCTCGCTCTGCGCGACTGTCGTTTCGCCGTCGCCGTGCCGGACAACTTCAAGATCGTGCTCGGCCGCCACCTGAAGGTCCAGCGGCGCAACGGCCCCGGTGATCACGGTCTGGCTCTCTCCGCACGCAGCATCTTCCAATTCGACACCGGCGGGTTGTTCCAGTTGGAGAAGGTGCCCTCCGACTCCGGGCACAAGCGCGGCACGACCGTCATGTCCAGTCTCGTGCACCTGCCTACGGCACTCATGGACGACTCCCAGCCGCCACGCACCTACCAGTTGTTCGCGGTACGCTCCGCAGGGGACCGCCGCCCCCCCAAACTGTGGCTCACCAGCCTCACACACTCCAGGGTCGAGGAGAGACTCGCGCTGGTGCGGACGCTGCGGCGGACGTCCGAGTCGGTTCGGCGCATGGAGGACTTCGGCCTGCTCGACTTCGAGGGACGTTCCTACCCCGGCTGGCATCATCACATGACCCTTGTGTCGGCGGCGTACGCCTACAGCCGACTCCACGGACCGGAGACGCCGGGGCGGTCGCTGCCGACCGCCGCCTGACCGGGCCGCGCCTGTCGAAGGAGCCGGGCCGGCCCGAGGGCCGAAGCGATTCTTGTCGCCGGTCGGTGTCTGATCGCGCCGAGCCGTGAGGCGACACGGTTCGGCGGCCGCGAGCGTCTTCGGGGGCTCGCGGCCGCCGACCCCTGCTCCGGTCAGGACGGGGACGGCGGGCGTGCCCTGAAGTGTGCGGCCGCAGGGTGGACCCGGGCGTACCGGGGCCACCCTGCCGCGAGACCGAGCACGCGGCACGCGTCATCACCGGGCCGGCCGGCCCGGCGCACAGCGATCCTGGAAGCTCTCGTTCCTCGTCCTCGTCTCCGCAGACACCCCTGGAACTGATCATTTAGGGTAAGCGAATGCTCAGAACCACGTACGAGGGGCAGAACTGCAATCTGGCTCGAACCCTGGAGGTGGTCGGCGAGCGCTGGACGCTTCTGATCGTCCGCTCGGCACTGCTGGGCGTCAAGCGCTTCGACACGTTTCTGGAGCACCTGAACATCGCCCGGAACGTCCTGGCCAAACGCCTCGCCCGGCTCGTCGAGTACGGGGTCATGGAGCGGGTCCCCTACCAGGACAGGCCCATCCGGTACGAGTACCGGCTGACCCCCGCGGGACGAGACCTGACCGGGGCGGTCGTCGCGCTGATGCAGTGGGGCGACCGGAACCTGCCCCCGGATTTCGGTTCGCAGCGCAGGGTTGATCATCTCGGCTGCGACGGCACCGTCCACGTCGAGCTGAGGTGCTCCGGGTGCGGCCGCCGGGTGCACGACGAGGAGGTGGAGGTGCGACGCCCGTGTCGGGGCTGAACACGCTCACCCGTTCCTGAACACCGGCCGGTCCGGCTCGAACACGCCCTCCTGCGCACTCCCGAAGATGCCCGGCGCGCCCCCGGCGCACCACGATGGGCCCTCCGCCACAGGCGGAGCGATCCGTGACAGGAGGGCGATCGTGGCATCCGTGCTGGGAGCGATGCGCAGACTGGTGATGGCTCCGTCCTTGGGGGAGGTGAGCTTCGCGGGCCGCGGGTTCCCGGTGGAGGCCACCGAGAGGACCCGACAACTGGAGGCCGTTCCGCAGGCGGTCGTCTGCGGCTTCGAGTGGGGTATCGGGGACCGCGACCTGGCCGACACCGAACGCCGCCTGGCCATGGTCGAGCCCGGAGTGAGAGGGTTCGCCTACGAGGGCGCCACGATGGCCTGCGTCATCCGCGACGCGATGGGTCCGGGCGGCCACCGGACCCGGGATCTGATGAGGGGCGGCGGCAGGCCGCACGTCTTCCTCAACTACATCGGTATCGGCTTCGCCATGGCACGTCTGCCGCGGCCGCTGTGGCGGAAGGCCGTGCCCGCGCTGACCGGACCCGAGTACTACCCGGCGATGAGCTGGCTGGCTGTGGACGGATACGGCTTCGACCGAGCCTACTTCGACACCAGCCGCTGGGTCGACGCGCAGTGGACGCCCCGGGCCTATCCCTGGGAAGGCGACCGCGGCTACTTCCCGCGCGCGGTCGACCAGGGCATCGGCCGGGCCCTGTGGTTCATCCACGGCGGACACGCCGACCGTGTCCGCGCCGCCGTAAGCGCGTTCGCCGACCGCCGCCGGGCGGACCTGTGGAGCGGTGTCGCACTGGCCGCCACCTACGCGGGCGGGAGCACCTCCGCGAGCCTCGCCGCGCTGCGCGACGCGGCCGGGGAGGCCCGCGGGCACGTGGGCCAGGGGGCCGTGTTCGCCGCGAAGGCACGCCATCATGCCGGTCATGTGCCCGAGCACACCCATACCGCCACCCGGGTGTTCGCGGACCTCGACGTCGAGGCGGCCGCCCGGCTGGCCGACGACTGCGCGGCACCCCGGTCCGGGGCGGGCGGGATACCGGAGTACGAGCTCTGGCGCCGGCACGTGCGTGGACGACTGGCCTGCGCCATGGTTTGAGCAACTACGGAGTAGACGCCCGTCCACCCTCCCTGGATAGATTCGAAATAACCCGTCATTTAAGGGATATTCCACGAGGGGCGGTTTACTGAGTTGTCCACGATCTTCGGTGCGCTGAGGCGCCGCATTCTCACTCCTTCCGTTTCCGAGACGACGCTGGAAAAGCGCGGATTCCATCGGAAGAACCGTCAGGCGCAAGAGCAGCTGGAGAGGGTCGGCCGAACCTTCCTGGAGGGATACGGCTACGCGGTACAGGCGCGGTCCGTGGCCGAGGCGGAGGAGATGCTGGAATCCGTCCCCCGCGCCTACCGCGGGTTCGCCTACGAGGGCGCCGGCATGGGAGCCGCCGTGCACGACGCGCTGCCGGGGCACAGCGGGAGGCTGGAGGGCCTTCTCGCCGGCGGGGGAGGCCGCCACATCTACATGGTCTACGTCGGCGTCGGCTGGGCCATGGCCCGCCTGCCGAGGTTCCTGTGGCCCGCCGTGGAGCGCACCGACCCGCTGCTGCGATGGCTGATCCTGGACGGCTACGGCTTCCACCAGGCGTACTTCCGTACCGATTCCTACGTCCGCACCCCGCATGTGCGGCACTCCTTCAGATGGGCGGGCGGTCCGGACGACTACTCGGCCAAGGTGATCGACCAGGGTATCGGCCGGGCCCTGTGGTTCGTCGGCGGCACCGACCCCGACATCGTCACCGACCTGATCGCCTCCTACCCCGAGGACCGCCGCGGTGACCTGTACGCCGGCGCGGGGCTGGCCGCCACCTACGCCGGCGCGGCCGACGAGGAGGAGCTGCTCCGGTTCGCCGAACGGGCCGGGGAGCACCGCCTCCAACTGGCCCAGGGCGCCGCCTTCGCCGCCGAGGCCCGCGACAGGGCGGGCACCACGATCGCGCACACCCACCTGGCCACCCGTGTGCTGTGCGGCACGACACCCGAGCGGGCGGCGCGGGTGTGTGTCGACCGCAGGCCCGCGCATAGCGGCCACGACGGTGTCCCCTCCTACGAGACATGGCGCCGGGACATCGCCGCCGAGATCGCTTCCACATCGATTCCCCGGAAAGGTGCCGACCTGTGAAAGAAGCAACCGGATGGCTGCGCAAGAATTTGGCGGGAGTCGCCGCCCTCGCGCTTATGGCAGGCACGTTCTACGCGGTGCGTATCCCCGAGACATCCGCTGCCGAAACCGCGGAAATCGCGGACAGATTCTCCTTCGAACCGATGACGGTCGCCATGCCGGCCGGGTTCGAGAAGAAGACGATACGCAAGGTCAACAAAGCGTACGAGCACATCGACGCCTGGATCTCCTCGGTCGGTGCGGGCATCGCCATGAACGACGTGGACGGTGACGGGCTGGCCAACGACCTGTGCATCACCGACCCGCGCACCGACCAGGTCGTCGTGACACCCTCGCCCAACCGGGAGGTCGCCTACCAGCCCTTCGCCCTCGACCCTGCCCCGCTACCGGTCGACAAGACGATGGCGCCGATGGGGTGCGTGCCCGGCGACTTCAACGAGGACGGCGCCACCGACCTGCTCGTGTACTACTGGGGCCGCACTCCCATCGTCTTCCTCGCCGAGGACGAGGGCGGGGACGGCAAGGGCAAGAGCCTCGTGCCCGGCTCCTTCCGCCCCACCGAGCTCCTGCCCGGCAAAGAAGGCCCCCGGTACACCGGCCCGCTGTGGAACTCCAACGCCGCCGCCGTCGCCGACTTCGACGGCGACGGCCACGACGACATCTTCATCGGCAACTACTTCCCCGACAGTCCCGTCCTGGACCCGTCCAAGGACGGCGACGTCGTGATGAACGACTCGCTCTCCCACGCCCAGAACGGCGGCGGCGGCCACTTCTTCCGGTGGACCGAGCACGGCTACGAGAAGACCGACGGCTCCCTGCCACAGAGCATCAGCCACGGGTGGACGCTCGGTGTGTCCGCCGCCGACCTCGACGGCGACCGGCTGCCGGAGCTGTACCTGGCCCACGACTTCGGCACCTCCGCCCTGCTGCACAACACCTCCCGCCCCGGCCGCATCGAGTTCGCCCAGGTCAAGTCCGTCCATTCGGGCACCGTGCCCAAGTCCAAGGAGATCGGCCGCAGTTCCTTCAAGGGCATGGGCGTCGACTTCGGCGACCTGGACAACGACGGCCTGTACGACATGTTCGTCAGCAACATCACCACCTCGTTCGGCATCCAGGAGTCCAACTTCGCCTTCATCGGCACGGCCGGCAGCAGAGCCGAGGTGCGAGCCCGTCTGGAGGACGGCGAGGCGCCCTTCGAGGACCGGAGCACCGACCTCGGTCTCGCATGGTCCGGCTGGGGCTGGGACGTGAAGACGGCCGACTTCGACAACGACGGTGTCCTGGAGATCGCCCAAGCCCTCGGCTTCGTCAAGGGCAAGAACAACCGCTGGCCGCAACTGCAGGAGCTGGCCACCGCCAACGACGCGCTGATCTCCAACCCCACCTGGTGGCCGAACGTCCAAGAGGGCGACGACCTCGCCGGAAGCCAGACCATGCGCCTGTTCGCCAAGGGCGAGGACGGCAGGTACACCGACCTGTCTCCCGCGCTCGGCCTCGCCGTCCCCGTCCCCAGCCGGGGCATCGCCACCGGCGATGTCGACGGCGACGGGCGCCTCGACCTCGCGGTCGCCCACCAGTGGGGCGAGCCGGGCTTCTACCACAACGTCGGCGAGGACGCCGGCGCCTACCTCGGGCTCCGGCTCACCCACCCCTCCGGCTCACCCGCGGTCGGCGCGGAGGTCCGCGTCACCCTGCCCGGCGGGACCGAACGCGTCAGTCGCGTCGACGGCGGCGGCGGCCACTCCGGCAAGCGCAGCTCCGAGGTGCACATCGGCCTCGGCCACGACGTCCGGGGCCCGGTCAGCGTCCGGTTGACCTGGCGGGACCGCACGGGCGACGTACACGAGCAGCGGCTGCGTCTGTCCCCCGGCCGCCACAGCATCCAGCTCGGAACCCAGGCCAAGGAGCAGTGACCCCATGTCCGCACAGCAGAAGGCGCCGGCCGCTCCGCGCCACAATCCGAAAGTCATAACGGCCCTGCGCCGGTTCGCGATCTCGATCTCCGTGCTCAACATATTCGGCTACACCGTCCTGGGCTTCGAGCAGCCGTGGACCTGGCCGTTCATCGCCCTGGTCACCGCCTACACGGTGGAGATCGTCCTGGAGGCGATCGGTGCCCGCTCCGAGGGCCGGACGCCCCGGTTCCGCGGCAACGGCCCCCGCGGGCTGATGGAGTTCCTCTACCCGGCCCACATCACCGCCCTGGCGGTGAACATGCTCACCTACGTCAACGACCAGGTATGGGTCATGGTGTTCGGCGTCATCGTCGCCGTGGGCACCAAGTGGGTGCTGCGCGCGCCGGTACGCGGCCGGATGCGGCACTTCATGAACCCGTCGAACTTCGGCATCGCCGTCATCCTGCTGCTCTTCCCCTGGGGTGGTATCGCCCCGCCCTACCACTTCACCGAGTACCTCGACGGCGGCTTCGACTGGCTCGTCCCGGCCGTCATCATCGTCCTGGGCACGATGCTCAACGCCAAGCTCACCGAGCGCATGTGGCTGATCCTCGCCTGGGTGGGCGGCTACGTCCTGCAGGCCGTCGTCCGAGGCCTGCTGTTCGACACCTCCATCCCCGCGGCCCTGGCGATGACGACCGGCGTGGCGTTCGTGCTCTTCACCAACTACATGATCACCGATCCGGGGACCACCCCGTCCTCCAAATGGGGCCAGATCGCTTTCGGCGGCGGCGTCGCGGCCGCGTACGGCGTGCTCACCGCGCTCAACGTCGCCTACGGCATCTTCTTCGCCACCGCCCTGGTCTGCCTGGTCCGCGGCGCCCACCTGTGGACGGTCGACATCCTGGAGCGCGGGCGTGCCCAGGAGCGCGAGCACAAGGACCCCGCGGCACCGGACCAGATCGGCGCCGGAGAACTGTCCCCCGAACGATTCGCCGCCGGGGAGTGCGCCGGCGGCTGCGCCGGCGAGTGCGTCTGCCCGGCCGAGCCCGCCGCGAAGTCCGCTCCGCAGAAGGTCGGGGTGGCGGCATGACCAGGATCGCCATCGTCGGCATGGCCTGCCGCTATCCCGACGCCGCCGGTCCCCGCGAGCTGTGGGACAACGCCGTCGCCGGGCGCCGGGCCTTCCGCCGGCTGCCCGAGGTGCGCATGCGCCTGGAGGACTACTGGGACGCCGATCCCGCCGCCCCCGACCGCTTCTACGCGCGCAACGCGGCGGTCCTGGAGGGGTACGAGTTCGACCGGGTCGCCCACCGGATCGCGGGCAGCACCTACCGCTCGACCGACCTCACCCACTGGCTCGCCCTGGACACCGCAGGACGAGCCCTGGCCGACGCCGGGTTCACCGGCGGCCAGGGGCTGCCTCGCGAGCGTACCGGCGTCGTGGTCGGCAACACCCTCACCGGCGAGTTCGCCCGGGCCAACGTGATGCGGCTGCGCTGGCCGTACGTGCGCCGCGTCATGGCCGAGGCGCTCAGGGGCCAGCAGGACTGGGACGACGACCGGGTCTCGGAGTTCCTGGCCGGTGTGGAGACCGCCTACAAGGAACCCTTCCCGGCCGTCGACGAGGACACGCTGGCCGGGGGGCTGGCCAACACCATCGCCGGCCGGGTCTGCAACCACTTCGACCTGGGCGGTGGCGGTTACACCGTGGACGGCGCGTGCTCCTCCTCGCTGCTGTCGGTCACCACGGCCGGCACCTCGCTGCTGAGCGGTGACATCGATGTCGCCGTCGCGGGCGGGGTGGACCTGTCGATCGACCCGTTCGAGATCATCGGTTTCGCCAAGACCGGAGCCCTGGCCAAGGGCGAGATGCGTCTGTACGACCGCGGCTCCAACGGATTCTGGCCCGGTGAGGGCTGCGGCATGGTCGTCCTGATGCGGGAGGAGGACGCCCTGGCGGGCAACCACCGCATCTACGCGACGATCGCCGGCTGGGGCGTGTCCTCCGACGGCCAGGGCGGCATCACCCGCCCCGAGGTGAGCGGCTACCGGCTCGCCCTGCGCAGGGCGTACGAGCGGGCCGGGTTCGGCATCGACACCGTGCCGCTGTTCGAGGGCCACGGCACCGGCACCGCGGTCGGCGACCGTACCGAGCTGTCCGCGCTGATGAGTGCCCGGGCCGCGGTCAACCCCGAGGTCCCGGTCGCGGCCATCACCTCCATCAAGGGCATGATCGGCCACACCAAGGCAGCGGCCGGCATCGCCGGTCTGATCAAGTCGGCGATGGCCGTCGACAACCAGGTCCTGCCCCCGGCCATCGGCTGTGTCGAGCCGCACGAGCTGCTCACCGGCGAACAGGCCAACCTGCGGGCCCTGCGCACGGCCGAGGCCTGGCCGCAGGGCACGCCGCGGCGCGCGGCCATCACCGCCATGGGATTCGGCGGGATCAACACCCACGTCGTGCTGGACGAACCCGCCGCCCGCCGGCGTACGGCGCCCGACCGCCGCTCCGTCACGCTGGCGCGCTCCGCGCAGGACTGCGAACTGCTGCTGCTGGAGGGCGACTCGCCCGCGGCCCTGGGCGCCCGGATCGCCGAGGTCGCCGACTTCGTGGCCGAGGTCTCCTACGCCCAGGTCGCCGACCTGGCCGCCACGCTCCAGAACCGGCTGCGGGGCCTGCCGTACCGCGCCGCGGTCGTGACCTCCTCCCCGGAGGACGCCGAGCGCCGGCTGCGGAGCCTGGCCGACATCCTGGACGGGGGCGAGCACACGCACTTCGCCCCGGACGGCCGCGGCTTCCTGGGGCACGCCACCGGCCGCGGCCGGATCGGTTTCCTCTTTCCCGGGCAGGGCTCGGGCAGGGGCACCGGCGGCGGCGCGCTGCGCCGCCGCTTCCCCGAGGCGGCGGAGGTCTACGACATGGCCGACCTGCCCGCCACCGGCGACATGGTCGCCACCGACGTGGCCCAGCCGCGTATCGCCACCGGCTCGGCGGCCGGGCTGCGTGTCCTGGACACCCTGCGGGTGGAGGCGACCGTCGCCCTGGGCCACAGCCTGGGCGAGCTGTCCGCCCTGCACTGGGCCGGCGCGCTGGACGAGGAGATCCTGCTGGAGGCGGCCCGGGTCCGCGGCCGCGCGATGGCCGAGCACAGTGCCTCGGGCACCATGGCCTCGCTGGCGGCCGGTCCGCAGGAGGCCGAGCGGCTCGCCGAGGGGCTGCCCGTCGTCGTCGCCGGGTACAACGGCCCCGAGCAGACCGTCGTGGCCGGACCGGTGGAAGCGGTCGAGGAGGTGGCCGGCCGCGCCGCCGCGGCGGGGGTCGGCTGCACCCGGCTCGCGGTTTCCCACGCCTTCCACTCCCCGCTGGTGGCGCCGGCCGCGGGCTCCTTCGGCGACTGGCTCGCCGGCGCCCGCCTCGGCGAGGTGGGTGCCCGGGTGGTCTCCACCGTCACCGGCGGGGAACTGGCACGCGACACGGACCTGGCCGGCCTGCTGCGGCGGCAGATCACCGACCCCGTGCTGTTCACCCAGGCTGTCACCGCGGCCGCCCAGGACATCGACCTGTTCGTCGAGGTCGGTCCGGGACGGGTGCTGAGCTCACTGGCGACGGCGGCCACCGGCGTCCCGTCCGTCGCGCTGGACACCGACGACGAGTCGCTGCGCGGACTGCTGGGTGCGGTCGGCGCCGCCTACGTCGTCGGCGCGCCCGTCGCCGGTGAGCGGCTCTTCCAGGACCGGCTGGTCCGGCCGCTGGAGGTGGGACAGGAGTTCAGCTTCCTGGCCAATCCCTGCGAACAGGCCCCGCGAGTGGATCTGCCCGCCCGACAGCCGGTCCGGGCCGGGGACACAACCGCTGCGGCCACCGACGGGACTGCCGAGGCCGCCGCCGCGACCGTGACCGTGACCGCGGAGCATGCGGACACGGGCGGCGCGCCGGCCCTCGAGGTGCTGCGCGGTCTCGTCGCCGAGCGGGCCGAGCTGCCCGCCGACCTCGTCGCCGACGACAGCAGGCTTCTGGACGACCTGCACATGAGTTCCATCACGGTCGGCCAGATCGTCAACCAGGCCGCCTCCCGCCTGGGCATCGAGGCGGCCCGGGTACCGACCAACTTCGCCACCGCGACACTCGCCGAACTCGCCGAGGCGCTGCAGACGCTGGCCGCCACCAGCGGCCAGGACGGCGGTGATGAGGCGGCGGCCGTCGTCGGCGCCGCCTCGTGGGCGCGCCCGTTCGCCGTGGACCTGGACGAGGTGCCGCTGCCCCGGGCCGCCGGCCCCGGGTCCGACGGGGCCTGGAAGCTGTTCGCGCCGAAGGACCATCCGGTGGCCGGGGAGCTGCGCGAGGCCCTCCAGCGCGCCGGAGTCGGTCCGGGGGTGCTGGTGTGCCTGCCCGCGCAGTGCTCCCCGGAACAGATCGAGCGGGCGCTCGCCGGAGCGAAGGAGTCCCTGGCCGGTGAGCGCGACCGGCGCTTCGTCCTGGTACAGGACGGCCGGGGTGCGGCCGGACTCGCGAAGACGCTCCACCAGGAGGCACCGCGGCTGCGCACGACAGTCGTCCACACCGCCATGGAGGACGGTGCGGTCGGGCGTGTCGTGGCCGAGGTGGCCGCGACCAACCGGTTCTCCGAGGTCCACTACGGCGTGGACGGGGTGCGCCGCGTACCGACGCTGCGGGCCCTGCCCGTCCAGGCGGAGCGCTCCGACACCCCGCTCGGCGCCTCGGACGTTCTTCTGGTGACCGGTGGAGGCAAGGGCATCTCCGCCGAGTGCGCTCTGTCGCTCGCGCTGGACAGCGGTGCGCGGCTGGCCGTGCTCGGCCGCTCCGACCCCGCCTCGGACCGGGAGCTGGCCGACAACCTGGGGCGGATGGCCGACAACGGCGTGACCGTGCGCTACGCGCGCGCCGATGTCACCGAACCGGACCAGGTCCGCGCCGCCGTCACCGAACTGGAGCGGGAGCTGGGCCCGGTCACCGGCCTGCTGCACGGTGCCGGGCGCAACGAGCCGGGGCCGCTGCACACACTGGAGCCGGCCGACTTCCGCCGCACCTTCGCGCCCAAGGTGGACGGTCTGCGGACCGTGCTGGAGGCAGTCGGTCCGGGCAACCTGAAGCTGCTGGTCACCTTCGGCAGCATCATCGGCCGCGCCGGCCTGCGGGGCGAGGCCCACTACGCCACCGCCAATGAGTGGCTGGCCGACCTCACCGAGGAAGTCGCCCGTGCCCACCCGCGGCTCCGCGCCCGCTGCGTGGAGTGGTCGGTGTGGTCCGGGGTCGGCATGGGCGAGAAGCTCTCGGTCGTCGAGTCGCTCGCCCGTGAGGGCATCACGCCCGTCTCCCCGGACCAGGGCGTGGAGATCCTGCGGCGGCTGGTCTGCGACCCGGACGCGCCCGTGGTGACGGTCGTCAGCGGCCGTACCGAGGGCATCGAGACGGTCCGGCGCGACCTGCCGACCCTGCCGCTGCTGCGGTTCACCGGCAACCCCCTGATCCGCTACCACGGGGTGGAACTGGTCACCGAGGTCGAGCTGAACGCGGGTACCGACCCCTACCTAGCCGACCACCTGCTGGACGGCAACCTCCTCATGCCCGCCGTCATGGGCATGGAGGCCATGGTCCAGGTCGCGGCCGCGGCCACCGGGTGGACCGGTACGCCGGTGATCGAGGACGCCCGCTTCCTGCGGCCCATCGTGGTCCCGCCGAACGGCAGCGCCACGATCCGCGTCGCCGCGGCCGTCACCGGCGCCGATACCGTCGATGTCGCCGTCCACGCCCAGGACACCGGTTTCGCGGCGGAGCACTTCCGCGCCCGGCTGGTCTACTCCGGCGCCGCCGTACCGGACGGCCCGCCCCTGCAGACCGCCCCGGGCACTTCGCAGGTCCCGCTGGATCCGGCGGCCGACCTGTACGGCAGCATCCTCTTCCAGGGGGAGCGCTTCCAGCGGCTGCGCCGCTTCCACCGGGCCGCGGCGCGCCATGTGGACGCGACCGTGGAGGTACGGGGGCCGCAGGGCTGGTTCGCCGGTTTCCTCCCGGGCGAGCTGCTGCTGGCCGATCCCGGCATGCGCGACGCGCTGATGCACGGCAACCAGGTGTGCGTTCCCGACGCCACCTTGCTGCCCTCGGGCGTCGAGCGCATCCACCCGCTCGGCGCCGGCCCGAACGTCCCGCGGGAACTGCGCTACTGCGCGGTCGAGCGCAGCCGTGACGGTGACACCTATGTGTACGACATCGCGGTCCGGGACACCGACGGCACCGTCGTCGAGCGGTGGGAGGGCCTGACCCTCCACGCGGTGCGCAAGAACGACGGTTCCGGGCCCTGGGCCGCACCTCTGCTGGGGCCCTACCTGGAGCGGAGGCTGGAGGATGTACTCGGAGTCCGCGTCGCGGTCGCCGTCGAGCCGCACGGCGACGCCCCGGCCGGGTCCGTGGCCGAACGCCGCGCGTTCACCTCGGCCGCGGCCTCCCGGGCCCTGGAGGGCCCCGTGACCGTACGTCACCGGCCGGACGGACGACCGGAGATCGACGAGGGCCGGTGCCTGTCGGCCGCACACGGCCCGGGGATCACCCTCAGCACGGTGGCGGACACGGAGGTCGCCTGCGACGTCGAGGCAGTGCGCATGCGCCCGGCGGAGGAGTGGGAAGGCCTGCTCGGCGAGTACGCGGCCGTGGCGGAACTGGTCGCCAAGGAGACCGGTGAGGCGCCCGACACCGCCGCCACCCGGGTGTGGAGCGCCGTCGAGTGCCTGCGGAAGGCCGGGGTCATGGCCGGCGCCCCGCTGACAGTGCTGCCCCCGGACAAGGACGCCTGGGTGCTCCTCACCGCGGGCGGACTGCGGATCGCGACCTTCGTAACCGCTCTCAGGGAGAGTCTGGAACCCGTCGTCTTCGCATTCCTCACGCACGAACCGGAACTCACCGAAGGGCGGTCATAGGCCATGTCGGACGACTACTTCGAGTACCGGCACACGGTCGGGTTCGAGGAAACCAACCTTGTCGGAAATGTCTACTACGTCAACTACCTGCGGTGGCAGGGACGCTGCCGCGAGCTGTTCCTCAAGCAGAAGGCCCCCGACGTCCTCGCCGATGTCCAGGAGGACCTGAAGCTGTTCACGCTGAAGGTGGACTGCGAGTTCTTCGCCGAGATCACCGCCTTCGACGAACTCTCCGTCCGGATGCGGCTGTCGGAACTGGGCGGGACGCAACTGGAGTTCACCTTCGACTACGTCAAGGTGACCGAGGACGGCACCGAGACGCTGGTTGCCCGGGGCAGGCAGCGGATCGCGTGCATGCGCGGACCGAACACCGCCACCGTCCCCTCACCCATACCCGACGCGCTGGCCCGGGCACTGGAGCCGTACACGGCCCGGGCCCGGGTGCTGGCGGGGAGGACGGCATGAGCTCACCCGCCGTATCGCCGCCGGAGCGCTCCCGGGCCGGGGATCCGGCACGGCTGAGACGAACCTTCGGGGCGTTCGCCACCGGCGTGACCGTGGTCACGGTCGGTGGTGACGCCCCGCGGGGCATGACGGCCAACTCCTTCACCTCCGTCTCGCTCGCCCCCCCGCTGGTCCTGGTCTGCGTCGGCAAGGACGCGGTCATGCACCGCACCCTCGCCCACTCACGGACCTTCTCGGTCTCGGTACTCGGCGCCGGTCAGGAGGACGTGGCCCGGCACTTCGCCGACCGGTCCCGGCCGATGGGCGCCGGCCAGTTCGAGGCGTTCGGCCGTCTGGAGGGTCTGGCCTGCGACGCTCCTCTCGTTCCGGGGGCCGCGGCGTACTTCGAGTGCGAGAAGTGGCGGGAGTACGACGGCGGTGACCACACCATCTACCTGGGGGAGGTACTCCGTGAGGAGGACCTCCCCGACCGGGGTGCGCTGCTGTTCCACCGCGGGTGCCTGCGCGGTCTGGCCACGCGGGCGCCCGAGGCGGCGGCATGAGTGTCTACCCGCCCGGGCCGCCGGCGGCGGCCCTGCCCGGGCTGCTGAGGAAGTTCGCCGTGGACCGGCTGGCGATGGTGCGGGACGCGGCCGCGCTGGGCGACGCCGTACGGGTGGTGATGGGTCCCAGGAAGCTGTACGTCTTCAACCGCCCGGAGCACGCCAAGCACGTGCTGGCCGACAACGCGGCCAACTACCGCAAGGGCATCGGCCTGGTGCAGGCCCGGAGCGTCCTGGGCGACGGACTGCTCACCAGCGAGGGCGACCTGTGGCGCGCCCAGCGCAGTAACGTGCAGCCCGCCTTCAGACCGGCCCGCATCACCGCCCAGGCCGAGGCCGTGGCCCAGGAGGCGGCCGGGCTCGTCGCATCGCTGAGGGCCCGGGGGAAGGAGGGGCCGGTCGATGTCCTGGAGGAGGTCACCGGTCTCACCCTCGGGGTCCTGGGCCGCACCCTGCTCGACACCGACCTGCACGCCTACGACTCCATCGCGCACGCCTTCGAGGCCGTGCAGGACCAGGCGATGTTCGACATGGCCACCCAGGACCTGGTGCCCTCGTGGCTGCCGCTGCCAGTCCAGCGGCGCTTCCGCCGGGCCCGCGGGGAACTGGTCCGGATCGTCGACGCGCTGGTGGCCGACCGCTCCTCGCGCATGGACGACGAGGACGGCGCCGACGACGCGCTGGCACGGATGATCCTCGCCGCGCGCCGCCACACCGACCCCCGCGCGGGCCGCCGGCTGCTGCGGGAGGAGCTGGTCACGCTGCTGCTGGCCGGGCACGAGACGACGGCGAGCACCCTGGGCTGGGTCTTCCACCTGCTGGCGGTGCACCCGCACGCCCGGGACCTGGTGCGCGAGGAGGCCGGGAGCGTCCTGGGCGGCCGCGTACCCGGGGCGGACGATCTGCGGAGGCTGACGTACACCACTCAGGTGGTGCAGGAAGCCATGCGGCTGTATCCGCCGGTGTGGGTCCTGCCCCGGGTCGCACGGCGCGGCGACGAGGTCGGCGGGTACACGGTGTCGGCGGGGGCTGACGTGCTGGTGTGTCCCTACACGCTCCACCGTCACCCGGAGTTCTGGGAGGAGCCGGAGCGGTTCGACCCCGGGCGGTTCGATCCGTCGCGAAGCGCCAGCCGGCCCCGGTACGCGTACATCCCCTTCGGCGCGGGTCCCCGGTTCTGCGTCGGCAGCAGCCTGGGGATGATGGAGGCCGTCTTCGTCACGGCGCTGGTCACCCGTGACCTCGACCTGTCCGTCGTGCGGGGGCACACGGCGGTCGCGGAGCCGATGCTTTCCCTGCGGATGCGCGGAGGGCTGCCGATGACGGTCAGGGGCGCGCGGTGACGGGACGCGGGCGCACGCGGAAGGCCGGCCGCGGGGTTTGCCCCGGTCGGCCTTCCGTCCTCCGGCGGTGGAGATGTCAGCCCGCCACCGCCCGCAGTGCGCTCGTGCGCATGTCGAGAAGGGCCATCAGCACCGGCGGGTCCTGGATGTCCAGCGGGCGCAGGACGATGTCGGCCGGCATCAGCAGCGTGTCGGCGTGCACGGTGACCGGACCGTACCGCCCGACGGAGACGACGGCCTTGCGATCGGCACCCGAGGACAGGCGCTCGTGACCGTACGGAACGGAGTGCACGAGGACATGCCAGGAGCCGGCGGGGATGTCCGCCAGCTCGAAGGCCCCGGGGCGCTCCAGGACGGTGCAGCGCACCGGTCGGCCCTGGGGTGCCGGGGTGGGGAAGAGGCCGACGAAACAATACCCCGGGGAGCGGTCCTCCGGGAGCCACACCCGGCCGCGCAGTACGGCACGTGTGGAGTCCTGCGCGGTGGTCGTCCTTCCCTCCCGAAGCTCGGGTGCGAACCCGTCCGTCGCCCGGAACATGCTCGGGGAGACACCCACACAGGACTTGAAACGCGAACTGAAGGTACCGACGCTGCTGTATCCGACCTGACTGCTGATGTCGGCCACACTGAGATCGGTTTCCAGCAGCAGGCGCTTGGCCTCCTGCAGACGCAGGGCGGAGAGGAAACGACCGGGGGATATGCCTGTTACATCCCTGAAAACGCGAGTGAAGTGGAACTTGCTGAACATCGCCGTACGTGCCATCTCGTCGATGGTCAGCTCCTGGCCGAGGTTGGCATGCATGTCGTCGATAACCCGGCGAACGGCGTGCTCGATAGCGGTGGTGGGCACCGTTTCCCCCTGTTGTTGAGTGAGACGTCTTCTCGGCTTTTCGAAAGTGCACGCGGCTATGAGGATGAGGCTCTTCCGGTCAGCCGCCCGGACAGTTCGTCGGCGAACCTTTTCCAGCTTCCGGAGCACTGGAGGGCCAGTTCCGCGACGGTGGCGGAGCAGTGAGGCGGAACGGCGTCCGCGTACTGCCGCCAGGAGTCGTCCACCACGAAGTGTGCGTGGAGCCAGCGCAGCAGGTGACGGCCGGACTCGGTGTGGCGGAGAGACGGATCGCGGGCGAGTTTGTGCAGCGTCTCCACCGCGAGACGGGCCCGGCCGGCCCGGACCGGGAAGTCGCCGCCGGGCATGTCCTGCTCGCGCAGGAGGCGTACCGTGCCCTCCGCGGTGGTGTCCTCCTCGTCGGCGGCCGGTTCCGGCGAGGTCTTCCCGCGTGGCTGCCTACGGCCGACGGGAACGGGCGACTCTCCTCTCAGCAGCCGCTGCCGTACATCGTGCGCGGTCCCCAAAGAGAGTCCCGTCTCCTTGACGATGGCCCGCAGCGGAAGGTCCGGACGGCTGGTCATGAGCCGCGCGGCGTGTATCCGCTCGGCTGTGCGGTCCAGGGGGTAGGTCTTTCCGTCGGAACCGACCCGGTTGTTCGACCGAGGAGAATCCCCGGCTGAACGCCTGCGTGCGGCGGCCACGGTCTTGGCGTCCAAACCGACGCAGGCGGCGACGGCACGGTCCGACAGGTCCGGATGGGTGCCGAAGATCCGGAGGGCGGCCGCCTTACGGTCCGCGACCGACAGCGGCAGCCCGTGGGAGACGTTGGCCGTGACCGCCCGCAGGAAAGCGTCCTCCTCCGCTCCGTCGAAATACCGGACTTCGACGAACTCCGCCCCTTTCAGGATCGCCGCCGCTACCCGGTGCATTCCGTCTACTACCCGCATCGTCGTGCGGTGGACAAGGACGGGCGGAAGGCTTGCGTACACTTCGGCAAGTCGGTGGACATGAGTCTCGTCGACACCGTTCAGACGTGGTGAGTCGGCTGGGAGTAGCTCCCCGATCCGCACCCTGTGTGTGAATTCGTGCGGCAGAGCCAGGGTTCTGTCGACGCTTTCCAACTCTCCCCCAAGATGAGAACGAATTGCCCTTCGGCATGTCGGAACGCTTCGCGGTAAACCGTGGCCGCGAACAGCAAACGCGCCCGAAGAGACCGTACTGGCCGACTGTTCTGTTCGCCTGGGCAGCGGAACGACGCTTCGACTTCGGCTAGTTGCTTCAAGAGACTCGACGTTCTCCCGAAAGGGGACAGGCAGTTGCCCGAAAAGACTCAGCAGCTCTAACGTCTCCCTGACACCAGCAATCAGTCCCCACTCACCGACGGAGGTCGAGTTGCAGCGGGATGGATCGAATGCGCCGACGAAAAACGTGGCGGACGACGTGTCGCTCACCCTTGAGGCCTACGCGGACACGATCGTCCCGGGAGAGAAGCGATGGCCTGGAGACCGGGCCGTGGCCGGCGTCGTCACAGGCGGTGGAGCGGTGGCGGCCGGCGCCCTGGAGCTGCTGCGATGGGACGCCACCGGCATCAGCGCCAGTTTGGACGACTTGGCGCAGCGCGTCAACGGGCACGCCGAGGCCTACGCCGAGGAGACCGGCATGCGGCTCGCCCCGGACGTACCCGCCTTCGTGGCGCTGGAATACGAGCACCGCGCGGAGGTGGTCGCACGACTGACCCGTCCCGGCCACCCGGAGAAGGAGTTCTGGGTACTCCTGTCGCTCTTCTGCAACATGGCTTTCGACTCGGCCGCGCACCTGCACACCGCCGACGCGCTGCGGGACGGCCACCCGGGGCTGGAGGCCATGGGCATCACCAGCCCCGACGCGGACGGCCTGTGGCGCTTCCGTGACTTCGGGTACGGACGCGAGCTCGCACGACCGCACCCCGCCACCACACCCTCAGGGAGCCCGGAATGAGCGAGACGACCGAGCGGACCGACGTTCTGGTGATCGGCAGTGGATTCGGCGGCGCTGTCGCCGCATACCACCTGGCGGCCGGTGGCGCCAAGGTGACCGTGCTGGAACGCGGTCCGTGGCTGGAGAGCGAGGATTTCGAGCACGACTACAAACTCGGTTCCTCCTACACACGCGTCTTCGACTTCGTCGTCGGCGACGGGATGAGCGTGCTGGGCGGCAACTGCGTCGGCGGCGGCAGCGTCGTGTACTTCGCGGCCATGCCGCGGGCTCCGCGCTTCGTCTTCGAGCGCAAGGGCGGCATCGGTCGTCGGATGTGGCCCAAGTCCGTCAGCCGCGACACCCTGGAACCGTGGTACGACCGGGTCGAGGAGTCCCTGTCGGTCAGCAGACAGGGCTGGGAGGACGTCTCGTACGCGGGAGGGCTGTGGGCGGCCGCCTGTCATCGCGCCGGCCGCACCGCCAATCCGCTCGCCGTCGCGATCGACAACTCCAAGTGCGTCAACTGCAACTTCATGATGGCCGGGTGCCGCTTCGAGGCGAAACACTCCCTCACCTCCAACTACCTGCCGGCCGCCATCGCCCACGGAGCCGAGATCCGCCCCCTGCACGAGGTGCAGTACCTGGAGCGGACCACCGAGGGCGGTTACCGGGTTCATTACAACATCGTCCACGACGAGGACTACCGCCTGCGGAACGGGTCCGGCGCGATCGAGGCGAAGATCGTGGTGATGGCCGCCGGCGCCGCCGCGACCCCCGTAATCCTCCAGCGCAGCGAGGCGCACCTGGGCAGGATGCCGCACGCGGTGGGACGCTACTTCTCCGGCAACGGCGAGCGTCTCAACACCGCGATCCTCAACGAGGACAAGGTCGCCGAGCTGCTGGGACTGTCCCGCGGCGAGGGGGAGCTGCCCTACGGCGCCAACGCGATCGGCAGGGGTCCGACCGTGGCCAGCTGGGACAGGCTCGACGGCTCGCTGCCGGAGTACTCCCGCTACTCCCTGGAACAGCTGTACTTCCCGCCGGGCCTGGGGACGATCCTCGCCCAGGCGCCGGGTGCCACCGGCCCCGCCTGGTTCGGCAGGGAGAAGAAGGAGATCCTGAGGAACTGGAAGTCCTGGCTCACCATCTTCTCCATGACCGAGGACGACAACGAGGGCGTCTTCGGTCCGCCGCCCGCGACCGGCAACGCGCACCGCATCTCGCAGCAGATGCTCGGCCGCGGCAGCCTGACGTACCGGCCGACGGACAACACCTGGCACGGCTGGCGGCAGTCCGACGCCGAGGTGAAGGAGATCCTGGAGAAGGACGGCCTGGCCAGGGTGATGCCGTGGACCAACGACCTGGTCGGCGCCTACACCGTGCACCCGCTGGCGTCATGCCGTATGGGGGACGACCAGCACACCTCCGCCCTCGACGACACCAACGAACTGCGCGGCCACCCGGGCATCTTCGTCACCGACGGCTCCGCCGTTCCCGGCGCGCTCACCGTCAACCCGGCGATGACCATCGCGGCGGTCGCCGAGCGCGCGATGCCCGGCATCGTGGCGGCCGCCCAGCGCAGGGGCGTAGCGGTCTCCTACGGCGCCCCGACTCCCAACGGCCGGCGGGGCGGCCGTGAGAACCCGCTGCCCCTGCTCCCCGCGTCCGCTTGACCTCTCGCCGACGCGATCACACACAACCGGCCGGCGACGTCGAGGAACTCGACGGCTCCGGTGAATTGCTTGACGAAATCGACTCAGGGAGATGACAGACCGTGGACACCCCGAACGACGTGCTGAAGGCTCTGGCCACCGACATCGACGAGGTCGAGGCGCTCCTGCGGGGCCTCGACGACGCCGACTGGAGGAAACCCACCCCCGCGCCCGGCTGGAACATCGCCGACCAGGTCGCCCACCTGACGTTCATCTTCCGGCTGGCCGGGACGGCGGCCGCCGACCCGGACGCTTTCAAGGAAATCACAGCCCAGGCCGCGGAGAACTTCGACGGGGCCGTCAACGCCGCTCTCCGGCAGTTCAACGGCCACCCGCCGGCCGAACTCCTCGCCCGCTTCCGCTCCGAGGGCGACGCCTCTGTCGAGGCGCTGGCGGCCGTGCCAAAGGACACGGTGGTGCCCTGGCTGGTCAACCCGCTGCCGCCGGCCGTGCTCGCCTCGGCCGGGATCATGGAGCTCTTCGGTCACGGACAGGACATCGCCGACGCTCTCGGTGTACACCGCGAACCCACCGACCGGCTCTGCCACCTGGCCCGGTTCGCCTTCCTGACCCGCGACTTCGGCTACCTGGCCCGGGGCCTGACGCCTCCTGGGGAGGCGTTCCGCTTCGAACTCACCTCTCCCTCCGGCGAACTGCTCGTCTCCGGCCCGGAGGACGCCCGCCAGAAGATCACCGGCTCCGTCCACGACTTCTGCCTCCTGGTGACCCGCCGACGTCACCGCGACGACCTGGCTCTGACCGCCGTCGGCGAAGAGGCCGACCGCTGGCTGGACATCGCCCAGGCCTACCGCGGCCCCGCCGGTGAAGGCCGTGCCCCCGGACAGTTCGCGGACCGGAGCCGCGACTGACCGGACCGCCAGGACGCGCCCCGGGGACCACAGTCCGTCCCCGTCCGCCAGAAGCCCGGGAGAGGCCATGACCGGCACGCGTGTCCGTAACACCACGGTGATCGGCTGCGGTCCCGCCGGCACCTCCGCAGCCCTCGCCCTGGCCGGGGCCGGGGTCCATGAGGAGGCACTGCCGCGCGGCTGCGACCTGAACGGTTACGTCCCCGGTCGTCTCCTGGCCGGGGACGGGGGGCGGACTCAGCGGGGCCCGGCGTGCTCACCGGCCGGCCGTGGATCCTGACCCCCTGGCACACCACCCCGCCCGACGCCGTGGACACCGTGCGCGCGCTCGTCACACTCTGCGGGGCGCTCCTGCTGGAGCCGGGCCCGGTCCGGCCCGGGGAGGTCACCGCCCTGCCGGCGGCCCGCAATCCAGGAGATGCCCTGCCCACAACCGGGTGTGAAGCTGCCATCACGTGCCCGGTGGGACTCGACCGGAGAGGAAGGACCGCACATGAGCGCGGATGTGACGACGGTGACGGCGAAGCTGGAGAGGATCTGGGCGGAGACACTCGGGGTGCTTCCCGGTGATCTCAAGGACACCACGTTCTTCGAGGCGGGGGGCGAGTCCATATCCGCCACCCGCCTGGTGTCGCGCATCGAGGACGAGCTCGGCGTACAGATCGAGGTCGGCGACATCTTCGAGGAGGACCCTGACCTGGACGCCCTCGGCCGCCTCGTCACGGCCGGCGGCTCCCACAAGGGCTGAGCCGCCGCGGTCGGCACGGGCTCGACGACGGCGCGGAGGAAGGTGAGGTGCTATGAAGGGGTTGCAGCGTTTCGGTCCCGGGGCGGGCCTCGACGAGGTCGTGGAAGCCCTCGAGCGGGACGGGGCGGTGGTCGTCGAGGATCTCGCCGAGGCCGCCACCGTGGAGGGGCTGTGGGAGGATCTGGGGCCCTGTCTGGAAGCCCGCGACTACAGCGGTGACTGGTACAACGGCAAGCGTACCCGGCGGGTCTCCTCGCTCTTCGCCCGCACCACCGGGCTCACCCCGGTGGTGACGCATCCCCTGTACCTCGGCGCCGCGCGCCGGATCATGCAGAAACCGGTCCACGTCTGGATCGGCCGGTCCCGGACCGAACTGACACCGACCATCCAGATCAGCGGCACCCAGGCCATTCAGATACACAAGGGGCAGGGCAGGCAGCCCCTGCACCGTGACGACGCGCTGCACCTGCGCCGCCATCCCGGTCCGACCAGCCGGGTGCAGCTGATGCTGGCCATGAGCGACTTCACCGCGGACAACGGCGGCACCATGGTCATCCCGGGCAGCCACCACTGGGACGACGAGCGGGCCCCGCTTGCCGAGGAGGCCGTCCCCACCGAGATGAGGGCCGGTTCGGCCCTCATCTGGCTCGGCGGGGTCTACCACGGCGGCGGCGGCAACACCACCGACGCCCCGCGCACGGGACTGACCATCGCCCTGGACCTGGGCAACCTCCGCCAGGAGGAGAACCAGTACCTCGCGGTGCCCAGAGAGGCCGTGCTCGCCTACCCGGAGGAGGTGCGGCGGCTGCTCGGCTACGACCGCTGCCCGCCGGGCCTGGGCTGGTACGAGATGGAGGACCCCTACACCGTCCTGGAGGGCGACGGTCCGGCGCCCCACCGGGCCGCTCCCGGCAGCCATCGGTAGAGCCCGCCGGCACGCGGGAGCGGTCCGGCGCCCGACCGGGCCGCTCCCGCGTGCCGGCGGGCGTCCGCGCCCCGCCGAGCGACACCCCAGACACACCACCCCAGGAGAAACCCATGCCGCAGCGCTGCCCCGTCGCCCACACACTCGACACCACCGGGCGGGACATCCATGCCGAAGCCGCCGCCCTGCGGGCCCGCGGGACCGCCGTCCGGGTGGAACTCCCCGGAGGGGTCCTCGCGTGGTCGATCAACGACTACGCCACCGTGCGCAAGGTGCTGAGCGACCCCAGGGTCACCAAGAGCGCCCGCAACCACTGGCCGGACTTCATCGAGGGGCGGATACGCCCCGACTGGGAGATGATCAGCTGGGTCGCCATGGACAACATGGTCACCGCGTACGGCAAGGACCACGTCCGGCTGCGCCGGATCGTCGGCAAGGCGTTCACCCCGCGCCGCACCGAGACCTACCGGCCGCTCGTCCAACGGCTCACCGGCGGCCTGCTGGCCTCCCTGGAGACCGTGGAGCCGGGCGAGGTGGTGGACCTCAGGGAACGCTTCGCCTACCCCCTGCCCGCCATGCTCGTCGCCGAGCTGATCGGCATGTCCGAACAGGCGCGCGTGGCGACGGCCGAGGTCATCGACATGATGGTGGACACCACCGTCACCCCCGAGCAGGCCCGGGCCGTGCTGCTCAACTGGCGCGGAGCCATGGAGCAGCTGGTGGCCGAGAAGCGGGCGCACCCGGGCGAGGACATCACCAGCGACCTGATCGCCGCCCGCGACGAGGACGGCTCACGGCTGTCCGAGGCGGAGCTGTGCGACACCATCTTCGCGATCCTTGGCGCCGGGTCCGAGACGACCATCAACTTCTTCGACAACGCCATCACCGCGCTGCTGACCCACCCCGGGCAGCTGGAGCTGGTCCGTTCCGGGCGGGCCTCGTGGGACGACGTGATCGACGAGACGCTCCGCGTGGAGTCGCCCCTCGCCCACCTCCCGCTGCGCTACGCGGCCGAGGACATCGAGCTGGAGGGCGTGACGATCCCCAGGGGCGACCCGATCCTGGTCAACTACAGCGCCGTCGGACGCGACCCGCGGCTGCACGGGGAGACCGCCGACCGCTTCGACCTCACCCGTCAGGACAAGGAGCACCTGTCCTTCGGCCACGGTCCCCACTACTGCATGGGCGCCGGCATCGCCCGCCTGGTGGCGAAGGTGGGCCTGTCCTCCCTGTTCGAGCGCTTCCCGGACCTCTCCCTCGCGGTACCGGCGCAGGAGCTCCAGCCGCTGCCGACCTTCATCATGAACGGCCACCGCGCCCTGCCGGTGCGTCTGGCCGCCGAGGTGCCGGCCGCGGTCGGCTGACCACCGACGCGCGGCGAAGCGGCGCCGGGAAAGGATCAGGCGCTGTCGCGCGGGCTGTTCTGGTAGGCGGCGAGGTACCACCGGCCGTCCTCCTGCTTGGCGGCCACCCAGGTGGCGCGCACCGCGCGCACGTCGGAGACGGTGGTCTCACCCGGCCCCAGGATCCCGCCCTGGGTGACGACAATGGCCGCGTCGGGGCGGAAGAACTTGAGCGTCAGAGGTGTGCCGACGACCCGGGTGCCCTTGTACGGTCCCTGGAACGCCGCGGTCATGAAGGCCTCGATCTGCTCGCGTCCGTCCCGGTAGACGCCGGGGAGGACCATCGTGCCCTCCTGCGTGAAGACCTGCGCGAAGGCGGCCGCGTCGTGCGCCGCCCAGGCGGCCACGATACGGCCGGGGAGGGCGGCGACGGCCTCCTTGTCGGCCTCGGGGACGGCTGCTTCGGCGGCCGGCGATTCGACGGTCATGTCGTTGCCTTTCTCTCTGCTTGGTGTGGTCCGGTCCTGCCGGTTCCCCCGGCCGGGTCAGACGTAGAGCGTGTTGGGCGCCAGGCCGCACAGGACGCGCCCGTACAGCTCGGCGTTGGTGTTCGGGTGCATCAACGCGTGCAGGTTGACGGCCTGGACGTCCCGGGCGATGCGCTGGATCGCCACATCGCTGTAGATTGAGGAACCTCCGCTGGCCGAGGCGAGGATGTCCACGGCCTCCTTCGCCAGACGGCAGACCATGCCCATGTCGGCACGCGCGCGCACCCGCTCGTCGACGGTCCACTCCCCGGCCTGCTCGTTCCTGGCGTCCAGGAGTCCGGCCAGGCGGTGGGCGTGGAACTCCGCCTGATCGATCTTCATGGCGGCCTCGGCGACCTGGTGGTGGGTCAGAGGTGCCTCGGCCTGGTTCTCGTAGTCCGTGTAGGTGATCTTGCGCTGGGGCATCCGCTCCATGAAGACGTCGAAGGCGGCACGCGCCATACCGAGCACCGCGCCGACCGAGGAGGCGGAGGCGACCGGCAGCAGCGGAGCGCGGTACATGGCCGACTCCGCGTTCGCGCCCGACACCCCGCCCTGTCCCTGCACGACGACGCCGAGCGGCAGGACGCGGTCGGCGGGGACGAAGACGTTCTCGGCGACGGTGGTGACGCTGCCCGTGCCCTTGAGACCTGAGGTGTGCCAGTCGTCCACGACCGTGAGGTCCGAGAGCGGGACCAGGGCCATGACGGGCATGGGTTCGCTGTCCGGCGCCGTCCGTATGGCGACGATGACCTGCCAGTGGGCGTGCAGGGCGCCGCTGATGAAGCCCCACTTGCCGTTGACCACGATGCCGCCGTCGGCGGGGGCGGCCATCGCGCTCGGGCTCAGGGTGCCGCAGACGCGGACATCGGGGGTGGAGAACACCTCGTCCTGGACATGGTCCGGGAACAGTCCGGCCATCCAGGTGGGGATCCAGTACACCGAGGCGGTCCAGCCCGCGGAACCGTCGGCGCGGCCCAGCTCCGCCGCGACGTCGACCAGGGTGCGGGCGTCGCTCTCGTACCCCCCGAAACGGGCCGGCGCCCGCATACGGAAGATCCCGGCCTCGGCCAGGGCCTCGATCGAGTCGTCGTGAATACGCCGGTTCTCCTCCGACCATGCCGCGTTCTCCCGCAGGGCCGGCACCAGTTCGGACGCTCGACGAACAAGTTGCTCCCGAGTGGGAACATCGGTCGTCAGCACCATATCCTCCAGGAAAATAAGTCCCGTTGCGAAGGCCGGGAAACGGCCGTCCGTGATATTCACGAAGAACGTTGGCATTCAGCGGCGGCGCACGCATCTCCTGGATTGCGCAGCAACCGGTACGGCTGTTCTCCGGCTTTCGGTGCCGCACCCTGGGAGAAGATATTTCCCGTGCCTTCCTGCGACCATGGTGGCCCCCAGTACGTCGCCGAGCGTTCCTCGCGGAAGAGGGAAAGGGAAGAGAACTGATGACCGAGTGTCATGAAGTCCCTGCCGGCGATGCCGGCCCCGCCCGGGACCGGCGCAGGACCCGTCCCCTGACAGGGGACGAGTATGTGGAGAGCCTGCGCGACGGCCGGGAGATATACATATACGGCGAACGGGTCAAGGACGTCACATCCCACCCGGCCTTCCGCAATCCCGTCCGCATGACGGCACGGTTGTACGACGCACTGCACGACCCCGCGCGGCGAGGTGTCCTCACCAAACCGACGGACACCGGCGGGGACGGGTACACCCACAGTTTCTTCACCACCCCGCGCAGCACCGAGGATCTGGTTGCCGACCAGCGGGCCATCGCCGAGTGGGCGCGCCTGAGCTACGGGTGGATGGGGCGCAGTCCCGACTACAAGGCGTCCTTCCTGGGGACTCTCGGTGCCAATGCCGACTACTACGCTCCGTACCAGGACAACGCCCGCCGCTGGTACCGGGAGTCGCAGGAGAAGGTCCTCTTCTGGAACCACGCCATCGTCCACCCGCCCGTCGACCGGGACCGGGCCCCGGACGAGGTCGAGGACGTCTTCGTCCACGTGGAGAAGGAGACCGACGCGGGACTGGTGGTCAGCGGCGCCAAGGTGGTGGCCACCGGCTCCGCGCTGGCCCACTACAACTTCATCGCCCACTTCGGGCTGCCGGTCAAGAAGCGTGAGTTCGCGCTGGTGGCCACCGTGCCCATGGACGCGCCGGGGCTGAAGCTGATCTGCCGCCCCTCCTACACCGCCGCCGCCGCCGCCATGGGAAGTCCCTTCGACTACCCGCTGTCGTCCCGGCTGGACGAGAACGACACGATCCTCGTCATGGACAAGGTCCTCGTCCCGTGGGAGAACGTCTTCGTCTACGGCCACCTGGGCAAGGTGCGGATGTTTCCCGGACGCTCCGGTTTCGTGGAGCGCTTCACCTTCCACGGCTGCACCCGTCTCGCGGTGAAACTCGAGTTCATCGCCGGGCTCCTGATCAAGGCGCTGGAGATCACCGGGACCAAGGATTTCCGGGGTGTGCAGGCCCGGATCGGCGAGGTGCTCGCCTGGCGGAACCTGTTCTGGGGACTTTCGGACGCCGCCGCGCGCAACCCCGTCGAGTGGAGGAACGGCGCGCTGCTGCCCAATCCCCAGTACAGCATGGCCTACCGATGGTTCATGCAGATCGGTTACCCGCGTGTCAGGGAGATCGTTCAGCAGGACGTCGCCAGCGGCCTGATATACGTCAACTCCTCCGCCGAGGACTTCGGCAACCCGGATCTGCGCCCGTACCTCGACAAGTTCCTGCGCGGGTCGGGGGGGACGGAAGCAGCCGACCGCGTGAAAGTGATGAAGCTGCTCTGGGACGCGGTCGGCACCGAGTTCGGCGGCCGGCACGAGCTGTACGAACGCAACTACGCCGGCAACCACGAGAACACCCGCACGGAACTGCTGCTCTCCCAGACGCTCTCGGGGCAGGTGGACGCCTACAAGGCGTTCGCCGATCAGTGTCTGTCCGAGTACGACCTGGACGGGTGGACCGTGCCCGACCTCTCCTCGTTCGACGAACTGCGCGCCTCGACCAGGGCAGCCCTGTCGGACGGCTGAGGCCCGGCAGGACGTTCGGGCCCCGGCGCCCCGGGGGGGGGCCCCCCGGGCCCGAACGGGTCAGACCAGGGACAGGGGCGCGTCGGGGGCCATCACGGTCCGGTCAAGGACCCGGACGAACCCGGCGGCGAACTCCCGCATGGTCTCCTCGCGGAACAGGTTGGTGTTGTACCCCAGGTGGCCGAGCATCTCGCCGGAGGCGGGGTCGATGTCCAGCTGGAACAGCACACCGTCGGGGACATCGGTGCTCACGGGCTGGGAGAGCAGGCGGCGGCGTATCTCGGAGATCCTCACGTCGCCCGCCTCCATGCCCTCCCGCGCGGGGAACTGGAACACCTGGAACGCGACGACGCCCAGGTCGTCCGCACCGAAGGAGGCGGCCAGCTCCGGCGCCTCGGCGGCGACCTGGCTGAACGGAAGGGGGTTCCCGTACGCCTTCAGGCACGTCGCGCGGGTGCGCTCCACCACCTCGCGGAAGGTGGCCGCGCCGGCGAGGTCCGTGCGCAGCGGGACGAAGTTGAAGAAGGCCCCGACGGTGTCCTGGAACCTGGCGGGGCCGCGGCCGGAGGCCATCGTCGGCACGACGACGTCGGTGGCGCCGGCCAGGCCGTTGAGGAAGACCTTGTACGCGGCGAGCAGCACCATGAAAGCGGAGCCGCGCGTCTGCCGGGCGAGCTCGCGGGCCGCCGAGGTCTGCTCGGACCCCACCAGGAAGCGGTGCACCGCGGTCGTCTTCTCCAGGCCCGCGGACTTCGGGTGGTCGGTGGGAACACCGGTGATCCTCGCCCCGGCCAGCCGCTCGCGCCAGTAGGCCCGCGCCCCGACCTCGGCCGTGGGGGCGTAACGCTCCCGCTCCCAGGCGGCGAACTCCCGGAACTGCACGGCCTCCGGCAGCTCGGCGAGGTCGTGACCGCACCGCTTGGCGTACAGGATGCCCAGATCGCGGATGATCACCTGCAGGGAGACCTCGTCGACCGCGGTGTGGTGGGCGATGAGGACCAGCACAGTGTCGTCCTCGTCGAACCGGCCCAGCACCGCGTGCAGCAGCGGCAGCCGGTCCACACCGTAGTGCCCGCCCTCCAGTTCGATCAGCAGCTCCTCCGCGCGGCGGTCGCGCGCGGCACGGTCCGGCTCGGGCATCTCCCGGACCGTCAGGGAGACGGGGGAGGGCGGGAGGATCTCCTGGCGCCGGTCCTCCGGGTCGCGCACGACGATCGTGCGCAGGGCCTCGTGGCGCGCCACGACATCGTCCAGCGCGTCCTGCAGGGCGGCCGGGTCCACCTTCCCGGCCAGTCGCCAGCCGCCGACGATGTTGTACAGCGGTCCGAAGGGGCCCTCCCGGTCCCCTTGGTCGAACAGGCACAGGAACTCTTGGTTGAAGGAGAGCGGAATACGCATGGGTCCGTCCCAAATCTCGTCGGGGTCAGGCCAGCACGGTGCCGGTCCGGCCGGCGGCTTCGAGGAACTCCCCGCGCGCGAGGGCGGCGGCCACCAGCTCGATGTCGTCCGACATGTAGCGGTCGCGGTCGAGCGTGGGCACCAGGGAGCGGATCTTGTCGTACGCGGCCCTGCCGGCCGGGCCGAGCCGGTCGTAGCGGCCGGACAGGTCGATCGCCTGGGCGGCGGCGAGGAACTCCACCGCCAGGATGTGGTTGTTGTTCGACAGCACACGGCGCGCGTTGCGGGCCGCGATCAGGCCCATGCTGACCACGTCCTGGTTGTCCCCGTTGGACGGGACGCTCTGGGTGCTGGCGGGGCCGATGGTGCGGTTCTCGGCGACCAGGGCGGTCGCCGGGTACTGGGCGCCGGCGAACCCGCTGTTGAGCCCGGGGTCGCCGGCGACGAGGAACTCCGGGAGGCCCTCGCTGAGGTGCCGGTTGAGCAGGCGGTTGGTGCGGCGCTCTGAGAAGACGCCCAGCTGGGTGAGGGCCACGGTGACGAAGTCCATGGCGAAGGCGATCGGCTGGCCGTGGAAGTTGGCGCCGTGGAACACCTCCTTGCCCTCGAAGAACAGCGGGTTGTCGTTGGAGGAGTTCAGCTCGGTCTCCAGTTTCTCCGCCGCGTGGTAGAGGGTGTCGCGCACGGCCCCCACCACCTGCGGGATGGCACGCAGTGTGTACGCCTTCTGCAGGTACACCTCGGTGCGCGAGACACTGTCGCCGGTGCGCTGCTCCTCCGCCTGCCTGCGCAGGTCGGAGTGCCGCAGGACCAGGCCGCTGCCGCTCAGCAGGGCGCGCATGTTGGCGGCGGTGTCGATCTGTCCCCGGTGCGGTCGGGCGATGTCGTGGCCCTCGGCCTGGAAGGGGCTCAGTGAGCCGCTCAGCGCCTCCAGGACCAGCGCGGTGACGATCTCGGCCTGGCGCACCTGGTCCAGGGCCCGGCCGACGACCAGGGAGCCGAGTCCCGTCATCGCCGAGGTGCCGTTGATGAGCGCGAGCCCCTCCTTGAAGCGCAGCTGCAGCGGCTCGATGCCCTTCTCGCGCAGCACCGGGCCCGTCGGGACCCGCTCGCCGTCGCGCAGGAGGTAGCCCTCGCCGATCAGCGTGCTCGCGATGTGGGAGAGGGGGGCGAGATCGCCGCTGGCGCCGAGCGACCCGATCTCCGGGATGGCCGGTGTGATGCCGAGGTTGAGGTAGAGGGCCAGACGTTCGAGCAGCTCGGGGCGGACCGCCGAGTAGCCCTTGGAGAGTGCGTTCAGCCGGGCGGCCACGATGGCGCGCGCCTCGTCCCGGGTGAACAGCGGGCCGACTCCGGCACTGTGGCTGCGCACCAGGTTGGTCTGGAGCTCCACTTCCTTGGACTGGTCGACCAGCATGTAGATCATCTCGCCGTAACCGGTCGTGACGCCGTAGACGGGAGCGCCGTCGCGGACGATCTTCTCGAACTGCTCGCGGCTCCTCGCCGCCCTGGACAGCGAGTGCGGGGACACGAAAACCGGAGCCAGGTCCTCCGCCACTCGGCGCACGGCCGGGATGTCCAGGGTCTCGCCGTCGACTTCGACGTCCAGGCCGTCGGAGTCGGTCGGGACGTCGGTCTCCAGAATGGTCACGGCATTCATCCCATCGTCAGTTCGCGGTCAGGTATCGTTCGGTAGCCGAATCGGTCATATCGCCTTCGCGGCCCGGGCACCCGGTGCGGGGCCGGCGCCGGCCGCCAGCGCATGCCGGTCGACCTTCCCCCCGGGGCCGCGGGGCAGTTCCTCCACCGCCACGAACGACACCGGGGGGAGCGCCTGCCCGAACCACCGGCGCAGGCCCGACCTCCAGGCCCGGGCGGGCAGCGCCGCGCCGCCCTCCGCCGGGCGGCGCGGTACCACGTAGGCGGTCAGGTGCCTCACCAGCCCGTCCTCCCCGGTACGTGCGACGACGGCGCAGTCGGCCACCGTCTCGTCGGCGGCGAGCCTCGCCTCGACATCGGTGAGTTCCAGGCGGGTGCCGAGGATCTTGACCCTGCTGTCGCCGCGTCCCGCGTACTCCAGCAGTCCGTCCCAGCGCCTGCGGCCGAGATCCCCGGTGCGGTGGCAGGGGCCGCCGGCGATGCCGGTACCCGGCGCTCCGGCCAGGGGGCGAAAGGCGTCGCCCGGGGCCGCTCCCACGTAGCCGGGGGTCACGTGCGGGCCGCACACGACGACGCGGCCCGTGACTCCGGCCGGGCAGGGCCTGCCGTGCTCGTCGAGCACGAGCACCTGTCGTCCGGGTATGGGCCGGCCGATCGGCACGGTGCCGCGGACCGGCCCGTCCACCTCGTGCCAGGTCGCCAGGATCGTCTCGGTGGCTCCGTAGAGGTTGACCAGCCGGACGCCGGGGAGAACCTCGCGCAGGCCATCGGCCAGCTCACCGGGGAACGCCTCGCCCGCCAGCAGCAGATGACTCAGCGAGACGGGCCGCAGCGGGGCCGCCTCACGGATCGCCGCGAGCAGCCGCCGGGCGAAGCTGGGGACGGTCTGGAGGTGTGTGATCCGCTCCGTGCGGAGCCAGTCGGCCAGTTTCTCGGGGTTCGCCCGGTACCTGTCCGGGACCGGACACAGAGTCGCTCCGGTGGTCAGGGCGGCGAACAGCTCCACGAGGCCGGCGTCATAGCCGGGGGCGGACCACTGCGCCACACGGGAGCCGGGGCCGATCCCGAACTCCGTGGTGAACCACTCGACGAACTGGGCGAGGGTGCGGTGGCTCTGCGGAATGCCCTTGGGCAGCCCGGTGGAGCCCGAGGTGTAGGCGATGTAGGCCCAGCGCCCGGCCGGACCGGCCCCCTCCGGCGCAGGCGGGCAAACGTCGCCCTCCGCGGGGGCCGCCCGGACGGGGAGCCCCGGGCTCGCGGGAGTCTGCCGCGGGGGGTCCAGGCCGATGACGTCGATGACGTGGCCACCTGCCTCCTCACCGAACCAGGAGACCAGTGGAGAGTCCCCGGCCCGCGACTCCACCAGCAGACAGTGCGGCCGCAGCTCCGAGAGGACGGCTCTGCCCCGTTCCCCCGACAGGCCCGTTCCCAGACACACCGCATGGGCGCCGGCCCCGAACACGCCGAGCAGCGCGGCGGCCCTGTGAGGGCCGTTCGGCAGCCGCAGCGCCACGGGCGAGCCCTCTTCGGTGTCGAGCGCACGCAGCGCGCGCTCGACGGCCTCCGCCTCCTCCCACAGTTCCCGGTAGGTGACACCCTCCCCGCCGTCGTCCAGCGCGAGGGAGTCCGGACGCGAGCGGGCGACCGCGCGCACCTGTGTGTGGACCGGTCGTCCGCTCCACACACCGGCCGCGATCCGGTCCGCCTCACGGGCCGCGGCGCGCAGTTGCCCGGGTGTCTCCAGCGGCAGCGTGTCCGCAGGCGTGCCCGGGGCGTCCAGCGCGGCGCGCAGCAGCGTACGGAGCTGGCCGAGCAGACCCGAGGCCGCCGCCGCATCGAAAGGGACCGTGCGGTACTCCAGGCGGCCCGACACGTGGGAAGGGGAGCACCTCACCGTGAGCGCGAGGTCCGTGTCGGGCACGCCGTCGTCGGACCGCAGCCGGTGCACCCGGGCACCGGGGAGGCCGAACAGGGGCTCGGCGGGGTTCTCCGCGCGGAGCAGCGCGTCGTACCGCGCCGGCCGGTTCGCGGGCGAACCGGCTGTCCGCCGGGACCCGGCCATACGGGCGACCAGCTCACGGAACGACGGCTGCCCGGTCAGATCGGCGAGGACAGTCCGATGGCCGCCGTCCGGTTCCAGTACCCCTATGACCGGCCGTTCCTCGCCGGTGTGTCTGTTCAGCAGGCAGCAGTAGGCGGCCAGCAGGACGTCCAAGGGCGTCGTGCCCTCCCGCGAGCACAGCGCGGCCAGGGGAGGGGACAGACCGGCCGACCAGTCGAAACCCGCTCCGCAGAAGTCCCCCGCGCGGCCGCCGGGTGCGGCCCGGCAGGCCGCACCCAGGTCGCTGATCAGATCGGCCGGGGAGTGCCGGTCCGCGAAGTCCTGATTCACCCAGACCATCACCAGGTGCGTGTCGTCGGCCGTTCGCGCGACGACGAGCCGGGCAGCCGGTCCGGGTGCCGCGGCGGGGGGGAGGAGGTCCGGATCGGCCCGCAGACGTGCGGCGGCCCTCCACGGCCCGGTGTCCGGTATCTCGCCGAGGTTCGTGAAACCGAAGGGGCCACGGCCCGGCACCGCGTACCGGGCCGTGGTCCCGCGCCAGGCGGTGTGCAGCGCCCGCTCGTCGAGGCCGCCGGTCACCGCGTACGCCCGGTACAGGTGGGCCGTCTCCGCCACGTCCGCTCCCTTCGTCTCGTCTCCGGCAGCGCGGGTCAGCCCGCCGACACCAGGTCTTCTCCGCGGGAGTCCGCGGAGGAACGGGGCCCGGCGCCGGAACGAGGACGGAGCCTGTCCCCGATCGCGCCCATCACCACGTTCCACAGCACGCGCGCGACGAAGGCCGGGCGCTTCATGGCGTCGGGTGTGTCCACCAGACCGGCGCCGCGCATGTAGGCGGCGGTGACGGTGCCGTCACGGGTCGCCGCCTTCTGCACCAGCTTCAGGAAGGTCTGGGCCGCCTTCACCTGCGCGGTCCGCTCGCCCTGTACGCCGGGGAAGGTGAGGTCGACGGTGTTGGTCATCTCCCAGGCGGGGTCGATCACGTCCCGGGCCAGGTCGCGGAAGTACTGCGCCGGGATCGGCGCCGCACCGGTGTGCAGGTGGTCGCGGATGGTGAGGGCGCCGAGCGCGGCGACCGTCATCCCCTGGGCGTAGACCGGGTTGAAGGTGGTGACCGCGTCCCCGGTGACCAGCAGGCCCGAAGGGAGCCGGTCCAGCTCCTCGTAGCGGCGCCGGAGGGTGGTCGGGAAGCGGAAGGCGACCGGCTCGTCCAGGGGGACGGCCTTCTGCAGCGCGTCGTGGATGTCGGGGACGGCCAGCGACTTCACCCAGGAGTACAGGCCCTCCTGGTCGGTCGGGGGGTGGTCCCCGAGCAGCCCGTAGGTGGTCAGTTCCACCCGGTCGCCGTCGGTCTTGGTGAAGATGGCGCCTCGGGGCACCCCGGGGAAGGCAACCGGGTTGATGGACAGGTCGCCGTCGTAGGGGTCCTCCAGCAGCCTGTAGTGCTGGGTGACGTAGCCGAGGCCGATCTTCTTGCGCTCCTCGGGGACGCGCTGGTAGCCGAGTTCCTCCAGCCAGACGGGGGTGCGCGAGCCGCGGCCCGTGGCGTCGACCACCAGGTCCGCCTCCAGGATCTCCTCGGACCCGCCGTCCGCGAGCGGCTGGACGCGCACCCCGGTGACCCGGCCGCGGTCCGCGGTGGTGACCAGTCCCAGGATGTCGTGCTGCTCGCGGAAGGCGATGTTCGGCAGGGCCGCGGTGCGGCGGCGTATGTGCTTCTCCAGCATCGGACGGCTGGCGGCCACGCAGGTCAGTCCGGCGACCTGCTGCTTGAGCCGCCTGCCGTTGAAGTACCAGCGCACATGGCCGGCCAGGTCGCCGGTGGGGACGCCGTCGTCGAAGATCTCCTGGGTGATGCCGGGGTACAGCTCCTCCATGGCCAGCTGCCCCCGGGCCAGCAGACCGTTGATGTGCCGGCCCTGTGGGCAGTGCTTCCGCGGCCCCTCCACCCCGGTCAGCACATCACGGTCCACGACGAGCACGGCGTCGTAGGCGTCGGCGAGCACCCTCGCGGCGAACAGGCCGGCGATGCTTCCGCCGAGTACCACCGCCCGAGTACCGGTCTTGTCACCCGACACGGGTACCTCCTCGGATCTCCCGGTATGGGATGGGAATCTGGGACTGGGACGGGAACCGGTGACCGGTTCCAGGTGCGCCGATCGTTGCGCCGGTGTGCGGTACGGCGCATCTCCTGGAGTGCTGCCCGGTCCCCGGCGTGCGGCCCGGGCCGGGCCGGGGAGGCCGCGCGGGGGCTTTCAGGGGGCGCGGACGCCGAAGCGCGCGCGCGACAGTTCCCGGTTCGCCGCGGTGAACAGGAACACGGCGATGCCCGCGTGGCTCTGCTGCATGGACATGTCGCGCCAGACGCGCTCCATGCGCTCGCCGTTGCGCACCGCGCTGGAGCCGGCTGTGGGGAAGAGGTAGCCCTCGACCGCGCGCCAGCTCATCCGCACCACCTCGCGGCAGACCGAGGCGATCCGCAGTTCGCGTTCGGGCGTGACGTGCTCCGGTCCCCTGGAGGAGACCTCCTCCCACTGCCGGACGGCCCCCAGCAGGCCCGTCTCCGCCGCGTGGACGAGCCCGGCGGCCTCGCCGTACCAGTACTGGAAGTCGGGGTCGTGGGTGCGGGGGACCACGGGCGGGAACAGCGTCCGGCGCGACCGCATCAGCTCCTCGTAGGCGTCGAGGGCCCCCTTGGCCATGCCCACCGCCAGCGCCGCGTCCTCCAGGATCATGAAGCTCAGGGGGCCGCCGCCGTACATCGGGTTGCCGTGCAGGTCCCGCCCCGGCGTGCCGCCCGTGACGTTCACCTGGCTGAGGTGGGTGTCGAGGGTGAAGTGGTCCGGGACGCGGCCGTCCTCGATCCGGATGCCGTGCGAGCCGCTGCCCCGCAGGCCCAGCTGCTCGCCCCAGTCGTCGAGCCGGGTGAACTCGCTGCGCGGTGCCACGAACAGCAGCGGCCGCCTTTCCCCGTCCCCGTCGTCGACGAGGGTGTGGCCCATGAAGTGGGTGGCGTAGGGCGAGCCGGAGCAGTAGCGCCAGGTACCGCTGATCGCCCACCGGCCGTCGGGGGCGCGCTCGCCGGTGCCGCTCGGCGCGACCGTGGCCGGGCAGACGAAGTCGCCGCCCGCGAAGATCTCCGCCTGCGCCCGTTCGCCGAACAGTGTGGCCACCGCGTGCGCGTGGGCCGCGCCCAGGCAGTACATCCAGCCCGTCGACGGGCATCCCCTGGAGAGCTCGACGACCACGCGCATGAAGGTCCCCACGCCGAACTCGTAGCCCCCGTACCGCCGGGGGACCAGGATGCGGTAGAAACCCGACCGGCGGAACAGCTCATGCGTGTCCTCGGCGTAGAAGCCGCGCCGCTCCGTCTCGGCCTGACGGCCCACCAGGTCGCGTGCGACGGCCTCGGCCCGGGCCACGACCTCGTCCGGTTTCAGGCCGGGTTCGGGGGGTGGGGAGAGGGTCGTTTCGGAAGCGTTCGCGGTGAGCTTCATCGGCGCGGATTCCTTTGCCTCGGATGACACCACGCCGCGGGGACACGCCGTCCGTGCTCCGCCGCGCCGCGGCCCTGGCCCACGGCCATCGTCCGCAGCGTGGCACCCGCCTCCCACGTGGGCATCTCCTCGATTGCGAAGGCAGCCGGCTCCCGGAGCGCGGCGGCAGGCACAGCACACGGGAAGATGCCGCCGGAAGGCGTGCCGTGGGACCGTCGTGGGGGGGGGGGGGGGGGGGGGGGGCGGGGGGGGGGGGGCGCGGCCGCCCGGGCCGGCGGG